>JAOTZF010000101.1 GCA_029861485.1 Thermoleophilia bacterium
GGGAGAAGCGTGCGACGGCGACCTTCACCACGATCGGGCCGATACCCATCGGCGCCCGCATGCCGAACTTGTGGTACTTCCGCTTGCCGCCTGGCGAGGCCAGGTAGCGACGCAGGCCCCAGATACCCAGGGCGATGCCGGGAAAGAGAATGAACCAGTAGGCGCGAACCGCATCCGATGCCGCAACGACCACCTGTGTCATCAACGGGAGTTCTCCCCCGAGGTCCGCGAAGATCCCTTCGAAGACCGGCACCAGGAAGAGGAGCAGGCCGGTTAGCACGAAGGTGGCGAAGGCGAGCACGATCATGGGGTACATCATGGCGCTCTTGACCCGGCGCCTCAGCGCAGCCTGCTTTTCGATCTGATAGGCGACGCGGTCAAGGACCACATCGAGCGCACCGGAAGCCTCGCCGGCCTCGACCATGGAGATGTACATGCGCGAGAACGCGTTGGGGTGCTTGATCATCGCCTCGGACAGCAGATCGCCGCCCTCGACGTCGGCACGCAGCTGGTAGACGATCTCGGCCAGCTTCTTGTCCTCGGTCTGCTCGCCGAGCACGGTGAGCGCGGTGACCACGTTGACGCCCGCCTCGATCATCGTCGCCATCTGGCGCGAGAAGACCTGCAGGCTCTTCAGGTCGACCTTGCCTCCGCCGCCGAGGCTGAAGCCCCGGCGCTTGGAGGTCTTGGCCTCGTTCTGGCCCTCGGAGTTGAGCTCGAGGGCGACGAGGCCCTTGTCTCGCAACACCTCACGCGCGGCGGCGACGTCGTTCGCATCGAGAACGCCCGTCTCGCGCTGTCCAGAGGAGTTGATTGCGGTGTAGGTAAAGGCTCCCATCTGGGCGTCTCATCGGCACCCCTCCCGACCGACTTTAGGTTTGGGTTCGGATTGCCGATGTACGCGTCGTGAGAGCTCTACGCCTACGCAAGGCCTACGAAGATGGTTTCGGTCTGACCGAGCTGACGATCGCCATGGCGATCCTGCTGGTCGGGATCCTCGCGGTCACCGCGATGCTCGTCTCCGGCATGGTGCACATCCGGCGCGCAAGCCACACCACGACCGCCGGCGCGCTCGCCAACACCGAGATGGAGCGCTTGCGCGGCATCGAGTGGCGGAGCATCGGCTTGGTGGACGCGCAGGTCACAAGCCAGGACGCCACCTATACCGGGGACGCCGCCTACGAGGCCACGGCCGCCAACCGGGTCGATCTGCCCGCCTGCGGTTCGAACCCCTGCACCACCATGGTTCCGGTGCAGACCCTGAACGGAGCCGACGGACGCCTCTACCGCGTGGACACCTACGCCGTGTGGCGCAACGTCAGCTCGGGGCGACAGGTCAAGGAAGTCACGATCGTCGTGAGGGAGAACAACGACCCCTCGCAGGTCTGGTCGCGCATCAGCTCCTCCTTCGACGGCAGCGATCCGACGACGGCACCGCCGCCGAACCCCGGGCCCAACGAGGCTCCAGACGTCGAGAACCCGGGCGGGCAGTACACGGAGCGGAACGAAAACGTCTCCCTATTGCTCTCGGCGGATGACCCGAACAACGACCCCCTGACGTGGACGGTGACCGGCCTGCCACCCGGCATGAGCTTCGAGAGCGGCCTTGAGCGGATCGTCGGATCGTCCAACTCGCTCGGCACCCACACCGTGAGCGTCACGGTCAGTGACGGTGAGTTCAGCGATACCGAGACGTTCACCTGGAACATCGTCAGCAACAACACCCTCCCCCTCAATCTGGCCCTCGGAAAGCCCGCGAGCCAGATCAGCACCCGCTCCGGCGACTACGGCGCATCCAACGCCGTCGACGGGGACACGAACGGCAACAGCTCGTCCGGCTCGCTCGCCATGACGCAGTGGGCAAGCCAGCCCTGGTGGCAGGTGGACCTCGGCGCCAACGAGGCGATCGGCCAGATCAAGCTGTGGAACCGCACGGACTGTTGCAGCTCCCGTCTCTCGAACTTCTACGTGATGTCCTCCCCGACCCCGTTCACGAGCAACGACCTCGACACGAGTCTGAACCAGCCCGGAGTGCGCTGGTTCCACGTCTCCTCCTCTGTCGGTACGCAGACCACGATCAACTTCGAAGAGACCGGGCGCTACGTCAGGGTCCAGCTGGCCGACTCGACATACCTGCAGTTGGCCGAAGTCCAGATCTTCACCGATTCCACCACCTGAGCGGCCGCGCGCTCGGCCGCGGTGTGCGAGGGCCTCTGTGGGCGATGGCGCTGCCACCAGCCTGCCCGCCGGCGAGGCGAGCGGTCCGTGCAAAGGCCTGCCCGCCGTCGCTCGCCGCTTGGGTCTCAGGGCGAGGGGCGGGGAGCGCCCGCTAAGGGTCCTGCGCGCGTAGACAGATCCCGCTCGGGACCCACGCGGTGTCCCCAAGGCCGATGGACCCACCACATCGTGACGGGTCCGCATCCAACGCTCGGGCTTTGCCACCCCACCCCGAGAGGCGGCGGGGTGCGCCCGACGATCCCGTGCGGCCGTTGTCCTTTGGGCGGCGAAACGGCCAGGCGCGCACGCTGCGCCCACTCGGTCATGCTCGGCGTGAGCAGTGGTTGGGGATTCGGGCGCGGTCCGGGGCAAGCGCTCGCGATCGGCCGAAAGGCTGCCCGCGAAGTACGAGCGTGCCGGCCTTTGCGAGCGGCGCGCTCACCGACCCCTCGAGCACGCACTACCTCATCCGCAACAGTAGGTCCTTGCCGGCTCCCCCGGCTGGCGCTGAACGTCTGCTTCAGCTAGGGAGCGACGTCAGCGAAAGGGCTCCCCACTGCCCACCCGGAGCATCCGCTCTGCGGTCGCGGCGAGTATCACCCGCAAGATCATGTCTCTTAGGTCCTCACCTGGCGCGCAGCCGATCAGCGGCATGCATCGGTGGTGATGGCAGCAAACGAACGCGGCGGTGGCTGGCGAGACGCGGGCTCGAGCTCGATCCGCGTGGCTCTGCCGGCCCCTGTGCCGTGGGCAAGGCGTGAGATCCTCAAGGGATTCGAGCCCGGGCCGGGGCCCGGTGCCCGAGCGTCGGAGTGTTGAGGTCCGACGACGCGGGCGACCGCCGCGTGGCGGGCCGGAGGTAGCCTCGTGGCTACCTTCCGGGGCGGCTTATGAACTTGACCCGGTAGCGCGTGCCATCGGGTTGGGAGACGAGGGTGCGGCTTTCGCCGAGTTCCACGTCGATGGTCGTCGTGCCCGTCGAGAAGGCTCCGTTCACGAGGCCCACGCTGATCGCGTCGCCGTCGATCATCACCAGCTTGAAGACGGGGTTGGAGGACGGAAAGCTGGCACCGACGACGATATCCTCGGTGATGCCGTTGATGGAAAGGGAGGCCACGGCTCCAGAGCCGGAGGTGAAAATCCCACCTTCGGGGCTGGCATCGGGGGTGCCCGTGTCGCCACCGGAGCCGCTGCTGCCTGCACCCGCGTCGGCGCCCGAGCCGCTGCCGTCGTCGTCCGGCGCGGTCGGCTCCGCACTGGAGCCGCGGTCGCGGAGCTCGCCGGTCAGGCCCGGGCCGGTGTCGCCCGTCGGCGCGTCGCCGGTGGGCTGATCGTCCGTCGGGTCGGAGCCGGTGCCCTCGTCGCTGCTCACCTCGACCAGCAGGGGATCGAAACCAGAGAAGCTCTGCGAGAAGCGGCTGATCGTGGCGAGCTCGTCGGAGCCGGCCGCCTGCGGAATGTCGGAGTTCGGGAGCTGCACCGGCTGCGGAAGGGCCACCTCGACCGCCGCGGCTCCGGTGGTCTCGCCCTCCCCGCTCTCAGCGGCGGCCTGCTCGTCAGACGAGCCGCCACCGAACGCGCTGAGCAGCGTCGGGCCTTGAATCACGAGGATCACGCCGAGCACGCCCACAAGGGCCACCAGGATGATCTTGTTGCGCTTGTCCTTGCCTGCGCCTTTCTTGATTGTGGCGCTCATCAGCCGTCCGCTCCTTCATCGGGGGACTCTTCGGTGGGGGCGTCGCCCTCGGGCGCGTCGCCGTTGCCCTCTGGCGCGTCGCCGTCGCCCTCGGGCGAGGCCGCCGCGCCGCTCTCATCTGCGGAAACGCTCGGCGGGGCGGTGATGCTCAGCGTCAGGGCCGCCTCGAGGTTGGTCGTCGAGGTGTCGATCGGATGGATGTCGAAGTCCTCGACGCGGTACAGGTTGCCGCGCGCGGTGACTCTGTTGGATCGCACCACCACGAGGTCCCGGAGAGCCTTCATGTAGGCGTAGACCTCGTCCAACTGGCCGTTGACCGTCACCTTGAAGGTGGGTGCGGTGAAGCCGTCGCGCTCCTTTGCATCACTCGTCTGGAAGGCCGCGACGACGACACCCGCCTTGTCGGCAAGGGTGAGCAACTCGAGATTGGCGCCCGGAACATCGACGTTCACTGGTGCCGCCTTCGAGAGGCGATAGAACTCCGGAACCGCGTTCTGCTGCCCCTTAAGGGCCTTCAGCTGAGCATCGAGCGATACGAGCTGCTGCTCGAGCTGGGCCGTCTCGTCCTTGGCGTCGGCCGTCTCGGCGTTGAGCGGCTTCAAAAGGAAGAAGTAACCCAGTGCCGCCACCAGGAGGGCCAGGAAGGCGAATCCAAGGGACATCTTGACAGTGCGGGATGGCGCGAGTCTCATCGGGGGCCCCTCACGGTGGCGGAGATCGTGAACTCGTAGACCTCTTCGTCGTTGATCTGAGTACTGGCCCAGTTGTCCAGCACGACGCCGTCGATGTCGCGGAGCGTCTTGATGCGCGCGGCGAACTCGGCGATCTCTTCCTGGCCGCCGCGAGAGGTGCCGTCGATCCGGAGAGTTCCCGGGGCGGTCGCGTCCTCTTCCTCCTCGGCCAGTGTGCTGCCCTGCATCGAACGGATCCAGAGGCCCTCAGGCATCACGCGGGCGGCGTTGTCGATCACGCGGTCCCAAGCGATGCGCGCCGTGAGAGCACTCTCGACGGTAGTAGCGAGCTCTGCGCTGGCCACCGACGCGAGGGCGGAGATGCCCTTCTTCCTCGCCTCCTCCTCGACCTGGCGCTGAGTCGCCTGCACGCGGGTGGCGACCTCGTCGCGCTCCGCCTTGGCGGCGTCGGCCTCGTCGGACGCCGACACGTACAGCAACCCGATCGCGACGGCGACGAGCGGAATCAGGCCGGCGGCGGCCACATAGGCCGGGTGCCAGCGAATGCGGCGCGTGTCGGGACGGAACTCGTCGGGAAGGAGGTTGATCGACCGCATGAACGGCGCATCGGGCGAGTGAACGGGGGTCGTGGACCCCTGCTCGGGCTCCTCAGCACCGGAGGTACGGCGGCCGGTTGGCACGACTGCCTTCAGTCGGCCGAGAATGCTCTTGAGTTTGCTCATTGACCGAGCCCCAATCCGATCGGTACGGCCAGCTCGGGACCGGGCACGAAGGCCTCGTCGCTCGGCAGGCTGTGAAGACGGACCGTGGGGTCACCCAGGCGAACGGGAACGCCGGTGAGCCCCTCCAATCCAGAGGCGAGAGCGGACAGGCGTGCGCCCCCGCCGGCGAGGACTACGTGGCTGATCGCCAGCGAGTCCGACTGCCCCTGGTAGTACTGAAGCGTGGAGACGAACTCGCGAGCAAAGGCCGTTACCTGTCCATCGACCAACTCGCGGGCGTCGCCGGCGAACTCCTGGGTGAGCCCGTTGGGGAGCTCATCGGGCGCGTCGGAGAGGCTGCGCTTGATGCGCTCGGCCTCCTCGAGTTCCAACTGAAGCGACTCGGCCAGCGCCTCCGTGACGTTGGCGCCGCCCCACTCGATGACGCGCGCGTACTCCAGGGCGCGACCATCGGTGATGGCAACGACCGTGTGGTCGGAGCCGACGTTCACGATCACGGTGGCGCTTGACGCCGTGCCGGCGCTTTGGGCCGTGGTCGAGGGCGGAGTCAGGGAGCGAAGAAGCGCAAGCGCCTCGAGGTCGATTCCGATCAGGCCGATTCCGGCGCCCTCGAAGGCGCGGGCGAGGTTGTAGATCAGGTCGCGGTAGGCGACCGCAACCAACACCCGTCGCACCGGCTCGCCGTCCTCGGTGGTGCGCTCATCGATGACCTCGTAGTCGAGCGCGGCATCCATGACGGGGATCGGAAGATCCTCCTGGGCGCGGAAGGTCACCGCGTCGGCCAGCTCGCTTTCGCTCAGGGCGCCGGGGATGTCAATCGTCCGCACGCCCATGCGATTGCTCGCGACACCCAGCCTCACCCGCTTCTTCGGAAGCTTGTTCGCGCTGAAGAAGTCCTTGAGCTCGGCCGAGAGCGCCTCCGGGCTTTGCAGCTCGCCGCGCAGGATCAGCCCCGGCGGCAAGTCGTGACTCGCGACGCTGGTCAGGCTGTGACCACCGTTGTTCGAGACGCGTGCCGCAACCAGGCGAGACGCGCCGATCTTCAGACCGATGACCTCGGTTGCCATCAGGCCCTCCTCAGGGGCGCGACCTGACCGGTCGCGGGTTTGTCGGGAAGCAAGCCCTCGAGCTCGCGGGGACGGCTGGTTACGCTCATCGCCACCTCTCGCGTGACCTGCGAGCTCGTAACCAGCTGCGCAAGCGACTGCTCCAGGGTCTGCATTCCTCGCGAGTTGGAGGTCTGCATGATCGAGTAGATCTGCTCCACCTTGTTCGAGCGGATCAGGTTCCTGGTCCCGTCGTCCGGAAACAGAATCTCCATTGCGGCCACGCGACCCTTGCCGTCCATCGTGGGCAGCAGGGACTGGCTGACCACGCCTTGGAGCACCGACGCGAGCTGC
>JAOTZF010000102.1 GCA_029861485.1 Thermoleophilia bacterium
GCCAGCGTCTTCGACTCGATCTGGCGGATGCGCTCGCGGGTTACCCCGAACCGCCGCCCGATCTCCTCGAGGGTGCGCGGCTCCTCGCCACCCAGTCCGAAGCGCAACTCGAGCACCTTTCGCTCGCGATGGCTCAACCCGTCGAGCACCTCGGCCAGGGCCTCGCGCTGTAGTAGGTCGCTGACCGCCTCTGACGGGCCGACCACTGCCTTGTCCTCCAGCAGATCGCCCAGCTCGGAGTCGTCCTCCTCGCCGACCGGTGTCTCCAGGCTGATCGGCTCCTGGGCGACCTTCTGAATCTCGCGCACCCGCTCCTCGCTCATCTCCAGCTCTTCGGCCATCTCTGCGATCGTCGGCTCGCGGCCGAGGTCCTGGACGAGCTGTCGCTGCACGCGCGAGAGTCGGTTGATGGTCTCGACCATGTGCACGGGCACCCGGATGGTGCGTGCCTGGTCGGCAATCGCGCGCGTAACCGCCTGGCGGATCCACCATGTGGCGTACGTAGAGAACTTGTAGCCGCGGCGGTAGTCGAACTTCTCTACCGCGCGGATCAAGCCCAGGTTGCCCTCCTGAATCAGGTCGAGGAACGACATCCCCCGCCCCCCGTACCGCTTCGCAACGGAGACCACCAACCGCAGGTTCGCCTCGATGAGCTGCTGCTTGGCGCCCATGTCGTTGCGCTCGATCCTGCGGGCGAGCGATACCTCCTCGGCCCCGGTCAGCAGCGACACGCGACCGATTTCGCGCAAATACATGCGCACGGAGTCGTTCGGCGAGGCCTTGAAGGTGAGATCGATCTCGGAGCTCGGGATATTGCCCGCTGACGGCGCGTCCATGAGCACGTCCACGCCGAACTCGGAGAGCGCATGCAGCAGTGCCTCCTGCTGCTCATCTCCCAGATTGGCCGCTTCGATGACCTCCGCAATGCGACTCAGGGTCACTGATCCGTGTTCACGCCCCTCGCGCAGGAGCGCCTGCACGTCCTCATTCGCGGCGACCGTCTGAGAGCTCATCGGTCACCCCGAAGACGCCCGCGTAGCTCGGACTGAAGCTGCAGCGCCTCGAGCAAGCCCGGCTCGTCGCCCTCGGAGCGCGCCGCCGAGATCCGCCGCTGCAGCTCATCGAGCTGAAGGCGGAAGACCGCCTCCTGCAGCTCGGGGTCGCTCGGTTCGTGATCGGCTTGAGCGCGAAGCGCAGTTGCGAGCCCCGCGACCTCAGCAGGCCAATCGTCGACGGGGGCTCCGGAGGTCACGAGCACGAAAAGCTTCCGATGTAGCGGCTCGTCGAAGACCTCTGTCGACAGGGTGTCCAGATGGTTCGCGCGAGCCTCGGCGCTTGCTGCAATCCCCAGGGACAGCACCTGGCGCTCCAGGGCGACCCGCGGCGACAGCTCCGGCCCGCGCGCCGGGCGTGCGGCCTCGCGGCCGCCGTCCTCACCAAGCGCGCCTCTAAGTCTCTCTTCCAAGCTCCTGGAGAGACCAAGCTCGCTCGTAGCAACCCGTACCGCCTCATCACGCTCAACCGAGTCTGGCAGGTCGCGCAGTAGATCGGTGATCTCCCCAAGTGCGCGGTCCCGCTCTCGCGCTGAGGCGCCCGCTCGAGCCGCCCTTGCACGAATGAGGCAAGTTACCAGAGGCTCAGCCGTCTCGACTGCGCGCTTCAGCTGCCTGCGCCCGGACTCGGTCGCTCCGAGATCACCGGGGTCGGCGCCCTCGGGGAGCTGGACCGCGGAGAGCGCGACCGGTACTCCCCGCGCGGCCTCGGCCGTGCGCCAGGCGGCCTGCTCGCCGGCCTGATCACCATCGAAACAGACCCTCACCTCACCGACCGAGCGCCGGAGCGCCCTGATCTGCTCCGTGGTCAGCGCCGTGCCCATACAGGCGACGGCGGCCTCGACTCCCGCTGCAACCATGCCCATTACATCGGTATATCCCTCGGCGACGACAACCCACCCCTGGCGGGCGGCGCTCGACCGGGCCAGATCGAGTCCGTACAGGAGGTGCCGCTTGCGAAAGTGCGGACCCTCTGGAGAGTTGACGTACTTGGCGCGCTGATTGGGATCGAGAGTGCGGGCGCCGAAGCCCTGGACGCGCCCACGAGCGTCGGATATCGGGAAGGTGATCCGCGAGGAGAAGAAGTCTCGCAACTGCCCTCCACGCACGCTGGCGAGCCCCGCGTCGCGCATCTCCTGGGCATGAAAGCCGCCTTCCGAGGCGCGATCCAGGAGGGCCGTCCCGCTCGATGGCGCGTAACCGATGCGAAATCGGCGCAGCAGTTCCTCGTCGAAGCCACGGCCCAGCAGGTAGTCGCGAGCGGGCTGTGCCTCGCCGGCCTTCCAGAGGTACTCGGCGTAGTAGCTCGCAGCCCGATCGAGCAGCTCGCCGCGCCTCCTCGCGGCCTCGCGCTGAGCCTCTTGCTGCGGTGAGCTCTCGGCGTATTTGACCTCGATCCCGAAGCGCTCGGCCAGAACCTCGACGGCCTCGGCGAAGTCTCCGGCGCCCTCGATCTGCTGCACCCAGTCGAGCGCGTCGCCGCTCTCGTGGCAGCCGAAGCAGTAGTACCGTGACTCATCGGGCAGCAAGCAGAACGAGGGGGCGGTCTCGTCGTGAAACGGGCACGGCCCCCACCAGCGCCCGCCCCGACGCGCAAGCTGAATCCGGTCGCCGACCAACTCGGGAAGTGAGGCCGCGTCGCGTACTTCCCGCACGGTCTGATCAGAGATGCGGGGCATCGCGGAAGTCTGACAATCAGGCCCGGGGGCGTCTAGCGGGCCGCTCGCCCCACCCAGCCCCCCGACCACAGCAGGATTGGTCGTCGCGAGCGGCTACAGCAGACCCTCAGTCGGCATGAACGTCGAACGGTAGAGGCGCATGGCGTAGCGGTCGGTCATGCCCGCCACGTGATCGGTGACCCGTGCGACGGGATCAGCCTCGGGCGACGGTGGGAGCTGCTCGGGGTGCTCGAGGAACCACTCGAACAGGGATGTCACCACGCGCGCAGCGCGCTCGGCCTCGGCACGGGCCGCCGGCCCCAAATACACGCGGTCGAACATGAACTTCCGCAGTCGCATGAAGGCCCGTCCGATCTCGTCGGACTGCCGGATCTCATCCCGGTCGGCGCTGCTTGCGACGATGTCCTGCATCAGTGTGTTGAGGCGCATCGAGCCGGTCGCGCCCAGAACGGCGATCTCATCTTCCGGCAGCTCGCCGGCCTTGAGGGCGCCGGCGCGCACGGCGTCCTCGATATCGTGGTTGATGTAGGCAATACGGTCGAGTAGGCGCACGGTCTGGCCCTCGAGCGTCTCCGGCCGCCCCGATCCCGAGTGATTGCGGATGCCGTCCACCACCTGGCGGGTGAGATTCAGCCCTTTGCCGTCGCGCTCGAGCACCTCGACGACCCGCACGCCGTGCTCGTTGTGGCGGAAGCGCCTTCCGTGCTGCTTCGAGAGAATGGCGTCGAGTGCGTGCTCACCGGCGTGACCAAACGGAGCATGGCCGATGTCGTGCCCGATCGCGATCGCCTCCACGAGGTCCTCGTTCAGCGCCAGGGCGCGGGCCACGGTGCGGGCGAGTGCCGAGACCTCGAGAGTGTGGGTCATCCGCGTGCGGTAGTGGTCTCCCCGCGGCGAGATGAATACCTGGGTCTTGTGCTTGAGGCGCCGGAAGGCGTTGGTGTGAAGGAGCCGGTCGCGGTCGCGCACGAACGGTGAGCGAAGGGGATCGGGCTCGATCGCACGAGCGCGCTCGGCGTCCTCGCTACGGGTGGCGCGTGGGTTGACCAGGGCCGGCCCTACTCCGACTCGCGCAGAACCATCGGAAACACCCAGGGACCTCGAGCGGGCTCGCCGACGCTTGCCCCGACGGTGCCGATCGTCACGGTGAGCCGGCTGGTGTCGACCGGTGGCGCCGGTGCGATCGCGAGCGAGCCGTCGACCCGGTTGCCGCGGCGCTCGTTCGGCAGCTGCTCCACTCGATACAGGCGCCCGGCATCGTCGATCGCGATCGCCTCCAGCACATCAAGGTCGCGGCGAGCGGCGGCGCCCTCGGCGTGAGCCAAATAGCGCAGCCGAGCACCCATCTGGAAGATCTCCAGCGCCGTTGCTGCGACCGTGACACCGTCGGCCGACTGGCTCTGGTTGACCGCCAAGACCGAACGCAGCCCACCGGGCGCGAAACCGAGGCCCTCCGGGAAGTCTCCCGGTACCTCTCCCCACTCCTCGGGCAGGCGCGGCGGACCTGGAGGTGCCTCTGGCTGATCCGGGAAGCGCGACGGACTGCGGTGCTTCCAGATGTGCGGCCGCTCGCGGAAGAGCTCGATGAGGCCGCGATGGGAGAACGTCCGCCCGTCGTCCGGGATGAAGACGCGCCGTTTGCCCGCGTCGGGCCGGCGTAGCTCGAAGAACGCCCCCGGCGCATCGGCGGGCCCGACGGGAGCGCAGGAATCCGCATAGTGCAAGCGCTCGATCTGCCAGCCGTCGATCAGCCGCTCGATCAGATCACCGAGGCTTGAGAGTTCGTACGGTTCGTCGGCGGTGACGGGTATCTCCTCTGCCCTTCGGAGGGCCGATGCTACACGCGGGAGACTTGAACACTGCCCGCCACCACGGCACGGTTAGGGCATGGCCCGCGCCACATCGATGCAAGCACCCTCAAACCCGCCAGCCGGAGCGCCAACGGAGAGGACCGGGCTGGTAGTCGTGGACCATGGCTCGCGACGCTCGGAGTCGAACGACATGCTTCTGGAGATGGTCAAGATGGTGCGCGAGGCCGTGCCGTACCCCATCGTCGAACCGGCCCATATGGAGCTCGCCGAGCCGTCGATCGCAACGGCATTCGATCGCTGCGTCGATCAGGGCGCGGAGCTCGTGGTGATCAGCCCGTACTTCCTCTTGCCGGGACGTCACTGGCACCAGGACATTCCGGAGCTCGCGACCGAAGCGGCCGACCAGCACGAGGGCGTGACCTTCCTGGTTACGGCGCCACTGGGCTTGCACCCGCTGATGGCGGAGGTCGTGGGCTCGCGCGTCGCCCACTGCCTGAGCCACGTCGCAGGTGAGGCCGAAGAGTGCGAGGCGTGCGCGGGCACCGGCCGCTGCCGCCTGCAGTCAGCCGCGTAGCCCTCCATCGGGGACGGCCCCCCGTCCGGCGGCGATGCGAGCCGCTTGAACCGCGAAGGGCGAGCACGAGAAGTGGCCGAGCGGACTCGCACACAACTCGGACCAGATGGCCGATCCCGTCCCGATCGAGCGTTTCGAGGGGGTCGAACGCGGGCCACGTTGGCGCGCTTGCCGCCAAGAGGTCGCGCATCTCGCCGACACCCTCCTCAAAGGCATACACGCGCATGATCGGTGGTGTCGCCGCTAGTCGCCCCCGGCGACCTTCGTGAAGTCGGCGACCTCACCCAGGAGGGCCGCGGCCTTCCGTACCAGTGCCTGGCGCCGCGCGCGCTCACCGGGATCGTCCGCGTTCACCATCACATCCACGAGGAACGCGTCGACCGCGTCCGCCAGCCCACCGGCTGCCTCGAGTGCGGCGGCCGGGTCTCGGCGCCGGCGGGCGTCCGCGATCGCCGGGGCGGCTGTGTCGAGGACGGCCGAGAGCGCGTCTTCGTGGGGGTCCCCGGCCGAGGCGTAGTCGCCGGTCGCATCGTCGAAGCCGGCGGCGAGCTTCACCAGCCGGGTATGGGCTGTACGGGCGGCAGCGAACCGTTCGTCTCCTCGCGCGGCATCCAGGGCTCGCGCCCATACGACGGTGGCGAGGACGCTGCCAAGGTCGGCGCCTGCAGCCGCCGCGGTGACGTCGTGCGCAATCGCCTCCTCGCGCAGCTGAAACGCAACGCGGTCTGCGAGGAACGCATGGAGCTGTCCCAGTGCCTCGTCCTCGTCGAGGGCAAGGTCCGCGCCCTGGTCGCGTAGGCGCGTCGCGGCACCCTGAAGCAACTCACCGGTCGGGATGTCCCATTCGCGGTCGAGCAGAATGCGCAGCAGGCCCTGGGCGGCGCGGCGCAGACCGTAGGGGTCCTTCGACCCGGTCGGGGCCTCGTCAGCCAGAAACGCGCCCGCGAGATTGTCGATCTTCTCGGCGGCGGCAAGTAGGGCTCCGGGCACGCTCCCCGGCACGGGAGAGCTGACGCCGGCCGGGAGGTACTGCTCGTCGATCGCTGTCGCAACCTCCTCCGGATATCCCTCCTCCCGCGCATATTGAGCCGCGACGAAGCCCTCGAGATCGGAGAACTCGGCCACCAGCACCGCGCCCTGGTCGACCTTGGCCAGCCGGGCGGCAGCCTCCGCATGCGCGGCGTCGCCGTTCGACACACGGGCGGCGGCGGCCAACGCCTGGACGCCGGAGACGAGCCGTTCCCGTTTGTCGGCCATCGTGCCGAGCCGCTGGTGGAAGACGATGGTGTCGAGGCGCGCGTCGAGCTCGGCCAGACCGGCGTCCCGATCCCTGTCGAAGCTGAAGACCGCATCTTGCAGGCGGGCGTCGAGCACGCTCTCGTTTCCACGCGCGATGAGGTCGGCGTAGGCGGGGTCGCCGTTCTGCACCGCCAGAAACGCCGGGTACAGCGAACCGTCGCCCCTGGCCAGCGGGAAGTAGCGCTGGTGAGACTGCATGGCGGTCACGAGCACCCGCTCCGGCAGGCGCAGGCTGGCCTCGTTGATTGCCCCGGTGATGACGCTCGGTCGCTCGACGAGATGCAGGACCTCCTCCAGCTTTC
>JAOTZF010000103.1 GCA_029861485.1 Thermoleophilia bacterium
TCTTTGGCTACGATCTCGCGAGCTCTTCGGCCTGCCGCAATCGAGGTGGAGGCCGGCGACGCCATGCCGCTCTTCTCGCTTGAGCTCGCCATCATCGCGGCGCGCCCTCGCGATGAGCGTTGGTTCAGCGAGTTCTGGTTGGCACCCGGAGGTCGGGTGGCATGGATCCCGCCGCCAGTCGACTGAACGCTTGGTCTCGACCGGCTGCAGCCGCTAGCGCCCCTGGACGCCACCGAACAGGTCGCCGCGGCGCCCAACCAGCACGTCGTCGTCGGCGCGCACGCGCGCCCAGAGCTGCTCCGGGTCCAGCCCGATTCGCCCCGCGATCTCGTCGAGCTGGGCGAGCATACGGTTGTCCTCGAGCCTCAGGCCGACGATCTTGCCGTCGCCGACCACGGTGGTTACTCCGGGCTCTGGCTCCTCCGTCTGCAGCGGCGCGAACGGTTGGATGATTCCGAGGCTGAAATAGATCGGGTAGGGCATCAGGCGAGGTGCTTGTCGAGCGTGCTGACGATCTTCTTCTTCTTGACCGAGCCGGTGATCCGCGCCACCTCCTCACCGTCCTTGAACAGGAGCAGGGTCGGCAGCGCCAAGACGCTGTGGCGGGTCGTTGGCTCCGGGTGATCCTCGACGTTCAGCTTGCCGAACGTCAAGCGCCCCGAATACTCGTCGGCGAGCTCTTCAACGATGGGCGCAATCGCCTTGCACGGCCCGCACCAGGTCGCCCAGAAGTCGACGAGCACCGGCTTCTCGGCCTCGAGGACCGTCTCGACCCAATCGGCCTGGGTCAGCTCGATCATGTCGACCTGAACTCCACGCTCGACCCTAGCGAGACTTCCTCGAAGAGCTCCTCCACCTCGTCGATGTGCATGCGGATGCACCCGTGGCTCGCTGCGGTGCCGATGGTGCTGCTCGCGTAGGTCCCGTGGATCCCGATTGCCGGGGCCGAGGTGCCGATCCAGCGGGTGCCCAGCGGGTTGCCCGGGCCGGGCGGCACGACGCCGAGGCCCGCGGCCCACGGCGAGTTGGGCGGGAACCACGCCGGGTCGACCTGCTTGTCGATCACCTCGTACTTACCGGTCGGCGTCGGATAGGCCGCCGTGCCGATGGCGATCCCGTACGCCTTGACGACTCGGCCGTCCTGCACGAGCCGCAGCTTCTTCTGCTCCAGGTTCACCACGATGCGTCCGACCATCGCCCGCAGGGTCGCTCGGTCGACCCGGCCCGTCGGCTCGAGCTTGCGCTTGCGCTGGTAGGCCTTGAGCGCGCGCTGGGTCTTCTTCGTGAAGGTCGCCGCCGCCTTGCCGCGATAGACCTTGTTCGCCTTGAGGCGCCGGTGGAGCTTGCGGACGTCCTCGCCCTTGGCGCCCTTGACCATCTCCGCCTCGCCGAATCCCTCGGTGCTGTCGACGGTGACGGTGAAATCCTTCTTGGCGAGATTGCCCGCCTTGTCGCGCGCCCACACGGTGATGCGGTTCTTGCCTTGCGGCAGCTCGCCGGCGGCGAGGGTGAAGGAACGCCCGTCGAGGTTCAGCGCGGGCTCGGGATCGGTGAGCGACACGAACTGGAAGGTGTTACCGAACTCGTCGGTCAGCGGGGCGTCCTTGCCCTCTTGGATGACCCGCTTCTGTCCGTTGAAGTTGACCCCATAGGTCAGGGCACGAGCGGCCTCTCCGGGAACCGAGCCGGTGACCACCAAAGAGCCCTCCTCGGTGAGCGTCGTCGGCAGGGCCGCCACGTTCAGCTTCGGCGGCCGGGTATCAACGACGATGCGGCGGGTACGGATCCGCGTGTTGCCCGCCCTGTCGGCGGCGGTGATCTTCACCGCGACGGGGCCCTCGGGGAGCCGGGTCTGGGCCGTCCAACGACCCGCCGTGTTGGCTGTGGTCTCGGCCGTGCCGTCTGCCCTCCAGGTGAGCTCGACGCGGCTTCCGGGCTCGGCCTTGCCGCTGAAGGCGACCCGGCGAGCGTCGCGGAACGCTCCGGCCGGAGGTCCGACCACCGCGACAGCAGGCGCCTTGGTGTCGGTCTCGAACTGCCAGCTCCGCTGCACGGATCGCGCGAACAGGTTGGAGGTGCGATAGGTCACCTCGACCTCATGCGGTCCGTCCGCGAGTCGTCCGGAACGCAGCTGGATCGTGTCTCCATCGACCCTTGCGCGCCCGGTCACGTCCTTGCCGTCGAGGCGCACGACCAGGTCGTGGGTCTTCGTGAAGTCGCCTACGGTCACGCCGATCAGAGGTCGGTCGGTCGAAACCGACGCGCCGGCCTCCGGCGCAACCGCCTCGATGCTCGAGCGGGTGACGGCCTGCTGCGCCCCAAGGGCGGCGGCCGCGAGCAGGCCGACGCCAAATGCGGACGCGGTGATGGCCGCGGTGCGGGTCAGTTTCGGCTTCAAGGGTTCAAGAGTCCTTCGGTAGGGCGTAGCGCCGCGCCGCGGTGGACGATAACAGCCCGGTTTGCGGCCACATATCGCCGTACCCCGCCGGGGCTATATTTGGATCGTGGCCGACATCCCGAGCAACGCGGACGTGGCCGCGGCCTTCGCATTGCTTGGCGATCTGCTCGAGATCGATGGCGCGAGTCGCCACCGGGTACTGGCGTACCGCCGGGCGACAGAGCGCATACTCGATGCCGACCGCTCCTTTGCCCGGCTGGCGCTCGACGGCAGAGCCGTCGAGCTGCCGGACATCGGGAAGACGATCCAGGCCAAGACCGTCGAGCTCGTCGAGACGGGCGACATCGCCGCCCTCGCGACGCTGCGGACCAGGCTCCCCGAGGGCCTGGCGGAGATCGCTCGGCTGCGGGGTCTCGGGCCCAAGCGCGCCCGATTGCTCTGGGACGCGGCGGACATCGGCGACATCGCCTCGCTTCGCGACGCGCTGGCGGCGGGTCGGCTCGACGGCGTGTCCGGTCTCGGCGCGAAGACCATCGCGAGCATCGCGGCCCAGCTCGCCGAGCCGGAGGAGCTCGACGGGGCGCCGCGGGTGGCCATCGGTCGGGCACTGCCCTTGGCCGAGCGGCTGGTGGCCGATCTCGGCGAGGCCCCCGGCGTCGAGGCCATTGAGATCGCGGGCGGTCTGAGGCGCGGAGCCGAGAGCGTCCATGACATCGACCTCGCCGCCGCCACGACCGATCCGGCGGCGCTGGCCGCCGCGCTCGCAGAGCACGAAGCGGTGAGTCGAGTGGTTTCTCAAGGCGAGCATCGGGTCGTCGCGGAAACCCACTCCGCGGTGCTCATCGAACTTCGTTCAGGTCCGCCGGAGTCCTTCGGGAATCTGTTGCAGCACCTGACAGGATCCGCGGCCCACAACACTCGTCTGAGGGAGCGAGCGGTCCGGATTGGGCTCTCGGTGAGCGAGCACGGCATCACCGACTCCGCCGGAGCAGAGGCGACCCATCGCACGGAGGCCGAGGTCTATGCGGCGCTCGGCCTCGCGGAGATACCGCCGGAGCTGCGCGAAGACGACGGTGAGCTCCAACTCGCCGAGGCCGGTGCCGTACCGCGCCTGGTGACCGGGGCGGACCTCCGAGGGGAGCTCCACGCCCACACCGACTGGAGCGACGGGCGCGCGAGCCTCAAGGAGATGATCGCCGCCGCCCGGGCCCGGGACTACGAGTATCTCGTGATCACCGACCACTCACGCCGCCAGGCCCAAGCCGGCGGCCTTGACGTCGAGAGACTGAGGCGCCAGGGCGAGGTGGTGAAAGAGGCTGCCGCACGGCTTGGTGACCTGGTGCTCGCGCACGGCTCGGAGGTCGACGTCCTCCCGGGTGGAGGCTTGGACTTCCCCGACGAGGTGCTGGCCGAGCTGGACTTCGTGGTCGCGAGTCCCCACTCGGGCTTCACCCAGCCCCCGGAGAAGTTCACCGGCCGTCTGATCGCGGCGGCGGAGAACCCCTACGTGGACGTTATCGGTCATCCCACCGGCCGAATGCTCAACTCGCGCGATCACCGCGCAGTCGATCTGGACGCGCTCATCGCCGCCGCGATTCTCACCGACACCGCGCTCGAGATCAACGCCCAGCCCCGCCGCCTGGACCTCGACGCGCGCATGGCGCGCCGCGCGCGCGATGCGGGCGCGATGCTCAGCATCGACGCGGACGCGCATTCGGTCACCGCGCTCGACTTCCGTCGCTTCGGCGTGCTCGTCGCGCGGCGAGCCCGCCTCGGCCCCGACCAGGTGCTCAATACGCTTCCCTGGCCGGAGATCGCCGCGCGCCGTGCCCGGCGCATCGCCGCCGCCTAGTGCCCGTCCACCTCAAGGAGGGCCTTGAGCGCGTCACGCACGCCCGGCGCGCCGTCCACCTCCGCGTCGGCCATCTCTGCCACTTCGCGATCGACCTCCGCACTGCGGGCGAGGATGCAAGCCACGTGCACCAGCTCACCGCTCTCGCGCATCGCGCGCAGCTCCCGCCACGCATCGGTGTCGGTGCGGTCGTCCCCGAAGTAGACGGCGGCGGTCACATCGGTGCCGGCCAGCAGCGCGCGCGCCGCGGTGCCCTTGTTCACCCGCACGGGCGGGCGCACCTCGAGCACGCGCCGGCCCCAGCCTCCGGCCAGGCCGGCCGCGATGACCGCCGGCAATACGTGGCTTTCGAGCACGCCCCTCGCGTAGGCAGGATCGGGCGCGCTGCGGTAGTGGAAGCTCAGCGTCGGGCCCTTGTCCTCCAACCAAATGCCCGCCGTGCGCAGCACAGGCGCGTTCGCCCACTCCTCGGAGAACGCCCTCACGGTGTCGAGGAAGGGAATGGCCTCGGGGGCGACCTCCACGACGCCGTTGCGGCGCAGCTGCAGGCCGTGGTTCATTCCGGCCGGGAGATGGGGCATCTCGACCATTCGGTCGAAGTCCGCGACCGAGCGCCCGGTCAGGAACGCGACCAGACCGTAGCGCTCCTCGGCGCGCTCCAGGAGGGGGCGAACGCCCGGCAGCAGCACCGCATCCGCGGCGCGCGGCACGATTGGTGCCAGCGTGCCATCGACATCGAGCAGCAGAGCGGCCTGGTGAGGGGCCGCGCGGACGGGCGCGAGAAGCGTCTCCACGGCGGGAGGCGGTGCCATCGCCGCCGACGCTAGCAGCGCGGTCCTCGATCGTTCGGTGCTGCCGGCGCTGATCGTCGTCGGCCTGGTCGCGGGCCTCACAGCGTCGGTGTTCGGCGTTGGTGGTGGCATCGTCATGGTGCCGCTGCTCATCGGCCTGCTCGATTACGACGCCAAGCGGGCGACCGCCACCTCGCTGGCGGCCATCATCTTCACGGCGGTCGTCGGCGCGGCGGCCCACGGCGCGCTCGGCAACGTCGACTGGGATCGTGGCCTTCTGATCGGCATACCTGCGATGCTCGGGGTCACGATCGGCGTCGCGATCAAGGACCGGATCTCCTCGCGGGCCCTCACCCTGGCGTTCGCCGGACTGATGGTGCTGGTGGCCGTGCGAATCGGTCTCGGCCCAAGCGCCGACCCGGTCGATTTCTCGCTGCCGGCCGAGGTCCTGCTCGTCACAGCGCTCGGCATCACCGCCGGCATCGTCGCGGGGTTGTTCGGCGTCGGTGGGGGGATAGTGTTCGTGCCCACGCTCGTCGTCGTGCTCGGCATGGAGCAGCTCTCCGCCGAGGCAACGTCGCTGCTGGCAATCATCCCGGTCGCAGTGCTCGGCTCGTGGCAGAACACCGCGCGCGGCGCCGTCATGTGGAACCACGCGCTCCTGATCGGCGCGGTCTCCGTCGTGAGCGCCGTGGCGGGCGCGTTGATCGCCGACGCGGCACCCGTGAGCGCTCTTCAAACCGGCTTCGCCGCGCTGTTGCTCGCCACCGCGGCCCAGTTGGTCTGGCAGGCTCGCCGTTAGACTAGCGACCTGTTCGAGGGTCTCTTCTACGCGCTCCGCAGCCAGGGCGTGCCGGTTGCGATGGACGAGTGGCTCGGTTTGCAGGAGGCGCTCCGGCGCGACCTGGCGCGGTCGAGCCTGGCCCAGTTCTACCTCGTGGCCCGGGCCGTGCTGGTTAAGTCCGAGCGCCACTACGACGCCTACGACGTGGCGTTCGAGCGGTACTTCTCTGACATCGATCCGGCCGGCGACGCGATCGGGGATCAGGTCTGGGACTGGCTCAGCGAGCGGCCCGAGAGCCTGCGGCTGACTCCCGAGCAGAAAGCGCGCCTCGACGCGCTTCTCGAGCGCCTCGATGTCGAGGAGATCAGGCGGAGGCTGCAGGAGCGGCTCCGCAATCAGGACGGCGCCCACCAGGGGGGCAATCGCCACATTGGGACGGGTGGAACCTCAGCGTTCGGCCACTCCGGGCATCACCCGGGAGGCTTCAGGATCGGGGGGCAGAGCGGGAATCGCACCGCGGCGCAGGTGGCCGGGGAGCGGCGGTGGCGCGACTATCGCAGCGACGAAACCCTCGGAGTGAGGGACTTCAGCCTGGCGCTGCGCCGCCTGCGTCGCCTGAGCAGCCGCTTCGAGGGTCCCGCGACCGAGCTCGACGTGGACGCCACCATCGACGCGACGGCCGACGCCGGGGCGCGGTTGGAGCTCACCTTCCGCCGTCCGCGCAAGAACGCCGTCCGCGTGCTTGTGCTCTTGGACGTGGGCGGATCGATGGACGACCACGTAAGCGTCTGCAGCCGGCTGTTCTC
>JAOTZF010000104.1 GCA_029861485.1 Thermoleophilia bacterium
CTGATGGCCGCGTCGCTCCAGCTCCCGCTTCAGGTTGTCCCGGTGGGCCGCCATGTCCGAGGTGACCTCGGCCAAGTAGACCGTGCGCCCCTCCGCCGACGCCTCCGAGGCTCCACTAGTAGCGTCCTCTGCCAGGTCTTCCAGCAGTGTGGCGATGTCCTGGGCGAGATCGTCAACCCGAGCGTAGAACTTCCAGCGCTCCTCGGGGTTGGGATTCAGAAGATATTCGCGGACCCGGCTCTCGCCCGGTAGCTCCTCGTAGAACTCGTACCCCAACACCGAGGGCAGCGGGTCAGGCAACTCATCCAAGGGCACCGGGGTCTTCACCACTTTGAACACCCGGCTCTTGGTGCCAACCTGGACCCCATGATCCGTCTCGGCAGCCCTGAGGAACTCGTCGAGCTCCCGCTGGCACCACTCCGATTTGAGATAACGGGGCGAGCACACCGAGATCAGCACCGCGACCTTCGATAGCTGCTCTACGAGCGTTTCGGCAAAGACGTCGTTGCCCTGGAGCTTCTCGTCGCGCCACACCGTCACCCGCTCGCCGAACAGCTGCTGAAGGCGGTTGGTCAGCTGCTCATGCAGATGCGTGATCCAGTGCAGCTGCTCGGGCCCGAACGGCTCGTTGTCGATGTGGGTGTAGCTGATGAAGACCGCGTCGTCGTCGCCGAGTGACGCGGACTCTGATGAGGGCGGGACACCCCCAACTGCTGGTCCGTCGGGCGTCAGGACGCTCCCCCTCCCACCCCCAGCAGGCCATCAGTTCAGGCCGTTCGCTTCGCGATCAAGCAGGGGCGATTAGTCGCGAAACTGCAGTGGGCATTTACTACCTAATCTTAGGCTCGCGTCGGGTCGGTTCGGCAAGAGTCCTCCCAATAACGCTTGTGGGCCAAGAAGGGAGTGGTTTTCTGTCGTTTTTTGGCACTTTAGCGCCCCGGTGTGGCACCGCGCGCCGGCACCGAGCGCGCGCCCTGCCTCCCCGAAGTGCTGGACCTCGAACCGGGGTTCCGCTGGCGCGCCAGGGCCTAGGCATCGATGGTTCCGTGCACGCTCCTGGGCTCATTGCCCGTGCGGTCCGCCCAGTCGTTGAGGTTGGCCGGCCGATACCCGCGACGCCGCAGTGGTGCGCGGGGTCGCGGCGCGCTTCCACCCGGCACACCCGACCATTCCCGTGGCTGGCTACGGCGAGCGATCGGCACGAGTCTTGCGGTCAGGCGTCAGGAGCCACGCACGCTCGACTTGCCCGAACCCCGACCGTGCGACGAGAACGATGACGCCGCGACGGGGATGCCCAGGTCGATATCAGGCGAACGCGCGGCCGATCGCGGACGAGGGCAACAGGCTGGAGCGAGAAGACGGGGCGCTCCACCAGAGGAACTCCTGCCATGATTTCACCAGGCCCTGGGCTTGGCTGGGGTGAGAGCGATCGATGCGGTTTCGGCATCGGGTACGAGCCGGGCAAGCCGAACGACGGAGTCCGATCATGAGCCGCCTAATCGAGGATTACGCGCTGTTGAGCGACTCGAAGTCGGCCGCCCTGGTCTCTCGCGCCGGATCGGTCGACTGGCTGTGCTTTCCGCGCTTTGACTCGCCTGCCTGCTTCGCTGCCCTGGTGGGTTCCAAGGAGAACGGCCACTGGTCGCTGTCACCGGCGACGCCATACGAGTCGCAGCGGGCCTACCGGAGCGGATCGCTCGTGCTCGACACGCTGCACCACACGGGCTCCGGCAGCGTGGTGGTCACCGACAGTCTTGTCCCGGGAGACGACCGCCACCGGCTCATTCGCATCGTGGAGGGTCGCGGTGGCACCGTGCCGATGCGGTCCGAGCTGCGGATCCGCTTCGACTACGGCTCCATCGTGCCGTGGGTGCGCCGAGCAGCCGATGCCCTTCATGCGGTCGGTGGGCCGGACGCTCTGGTGCTGCGAAGCGACGTGGCATCCCGGGGAGAGGACTTCGCCTCGGTCAGCGAGTTCGAGGTCCGCCAGGGAGACGTGGTCACCTTCGATCTGGCGTGGCATCAGTCGAGCCGTCCCGCGCCGGCGGCACAGGATCCCGCCGCGCTGCTCGATGCCGCCGTCGAATGGTGGCAGAGATGGTCGCGCCGGCTGCGGTACGACGGGGCCTATCGCGACGACGTGCACCGCTCCCTCACCGTGCTGAAGGGGCTCACCCACCAGCCCACGGGAGCCGTGATCGCCGCACCGACCACCTCCCTCCCCGAATGGATCGGCGGCACCCGCAACTGGGATTACCGCTACTGCTGGCTGCGCGATGCCACATTCACCCTGCTCGCGCTCAGCCGCGCAGGGTGCCTCGATGAGGCGAAGGCGTGGCGCGATTGGCTGGTGCGCGCCGTTGCCGGAGATCCATCGAAGCTGCAGATCATGTACGGGATCGGCGGTGAGCGGCGGCTCCCGGAGCTCGAGCTGGACTGGCTGGAGGGCTTCGAGGGATCTCGGCCGGTGCGGGTGGGAAACGGCGCCGCCGCACAGCTCCAGCTCGACGTATTCGGCGAGGTCGTCGACGCGATGTATCAGGCCCGCCTCAACGGGATGGAGCCCCACGACATGGCGTGGGGCATCCAGGAGGAAATGCTCGAGTGGCTCGAAGGAAACTGGCGGCAGCCCGATGACGGCATCTGGGAGGTCCGCTCCGCCAGGGCCCATTTCACCCACTCGAAGGTCATGGCGTGGGTGGCCTTCGACCGGGCGGCGCGCGGCGTGGAGGCGGCCGGTCTGCCCGGCGATGCGGGTCGCTGGCGCGCCCAGCGCGACGAGATCCACAGAGAGGTCTGCGAAAAGGGGGTCGACAGCCGGGGGGTGTTCACGCAGGCCTACGGCAGCGCCGAGCTCGACGCCGCCACCCTCATGATCCCGCTCGTGGGATTCCTACCTGCCGACGATCAGCGAGTGCTCGCCACGGTCGAGGCAATCCGTCGTGAGCTCACCTCCGACGGGCTCGTCTACCGCTATGCCAGCGAGGACGGCGTGGGAGGCGAGGAAGGAGCCTTTCTGCTGTGCTCGTTCTGGCTGGTCGATTGCCTCGCCCTCATGGGTCGCCACGACGAGGCCGTGGAGCTGTTCGATCGCTTGCGCGCTCTGAGGAATGACGTGGGACTGTTGGCCGAGGAGGTCGACCCGGCCAGCGGTCGCCACCTGGGGAACTTTCCTCAGGCGTTCTCGCACCTCGCGCTGGCAAGCTCCGCCATCACGCTTTGCCCGGCCAGCACCGGACCCAGTGAGGCGCGCAGCGACGGCCGCGACACCGCTTCGCCTTCACCCGACGCCTGAGGGCTATGGCTCGGCGCTCATCGCGCTGGCGCCGCAGGGGGTGGCGACCGCTGCAGAGCTCGGTGGAGGGTAGGCACGGCGGCGTCGCAGCGTCTGCGGCAAATCGGCGTGGGACCCGAGATCCTGGCTCAGCCGAGCATTTCTTGCGCCTGCGCGACCGTGCGTAACGCCTGCCGATCCGCGGCGCGGCGCCGCTCGGGATCGGCGCTCGGCGCGGGGTCGTGGCGCAGGTTCTCGGGAGGCTCCTCGCCGAGCGCGCCACGCGCGGCCTCGCGCCACGCGTTGGGAAGCTCGTCGCCCACCATCGTCCCTGCGAGCGCTGACAGCTGGAGCGCCCAGATCCGGCCGAGCGTCATCGGGTTGTAGCCGCCCCCGGCGATCGCGAGCAGCCGGTCCCCGGCCGCTCGTGTTGCCAGCGCGACGATCTCGGCATATGCGCGCTGCAGGGCGGCGAGCCCGACCTGCAGGTGGGCGAGGGGATCGGAATGGTGGACGTCGGCGCCAAGATGAACGACGAGAGCCTCGGGCGCGAAGCGCTCGACGGCGGGAGCGACGACCTCCTCGATCGCCGCGAGAAAGGGCTCGTCTCCGGCGAACGGGGGGAGGGGCACGTTGAGCGTCGCGCCGGCGCCGGCGCCGGCGCCGCGCTCCTCGAGGGCCCCCGATCCCGGGAAGAAGCCGGGGGCGTGCTCGTGCACCGATATCGAGAGCACCCGTGGGTCCTCGTAGAAGATCCACTGCACGCCGTCGCCGTGGTGAGCGTCGAGGTCCACGTAGGCGACCCGCTCGGCGCCGAGCTCCAGCAGCTTGCGCACCGCAAGCGCGCAGTCGTTGTAGATGCAGAAACCCGACGCTCGGTTGGCGAGCGCGTGGTGCAGGCCGGCCGGCGCCGGACAGAAGGCACGCGTGCCCGGGTCGCGCCAGACGATCCGCGCACCCTCGAGCGCCGCTCCGCAGACGCCCGCGGCGGCCTCGTGCATGCCCGCGCGCGCGACGGTGTCCATGCCGGGAACAAAGCCCCATTGCGGAGCCTCCCATTCCATTGCCAGGCCGGGATCCGCCGAGTAGCGTCGAACGGCGCGGATGTAGGGCTCCATATGCACGCGCGCGATCTCCCCATCGCTCGCAACTGGTGGATCGACCACGTTGGCCCAGGGCGAGTCGAGCAGCCCGCTCGCCCCGAGCAGGTCCCAGGCGAGTCCACGCCGAAGCGGCCGCTGCTCGTCCTCGGAGGGGTTGTAGGCCTGCAGCCGATTCGACCACGGGATCGTGACGTTGCTCATCAGAAGCCTCTGCCCTGTGAGCGGCCTACACTGTGCACGTCAGCCATCGTCGGCTGCGCGCTCGGCGAGGGTGAGCCGTGATCACGACGCGAGTCTATGCAGATGCGACTCGCTCAGGCAGCTGTCAGGACCATCCCCATGTCGATCGACGCGGCGGGCGAGCCGAGCGCGCCTGGAGACGAGCGGAATCGGCACTCAGCGAGCGTCAACGGCCCAGTAGCACCTGCCGTCGTCTGGCGCGTCTTGGACCGGGCAGGGGCCCCACGGCAAGTAGCCTCCGAACCTGGCTATGTCGATCTCTCGGTTGGGGCCAGCCGACGCATTTCCCACCCGAGGATGGCGAGCCAGATCATCATGGTGGCGGCCAGGACCCGCTGCGGCAGCCCCACCGGCCCCCCTTCGGGTATGGCCAGCGTCACGACCCGCGACATGGTCATCGCTATCGCGAACCAGAGCGCCGTCCGCGATAGCCCGTGCCACGGCGGGTCGCTTGCGAAGACGCCCCACAGAACGAACGCAGCGATGATCACGCTCAGGAACACCACGGAGCTGCCAAAGTCGTGGGCTACTCCGGCGGCGGCGTTGTCGATGTCTCCCGATGCGTTCGGCGTGTCGGTGTCGAAGATGCCTGCGACGAAGAATCCGACTCCGGCGAGGCTCATGAGGACCACCGCGGCCGTGGCCCGTCTGCTCGGCCTCAGCGATCGGCGCAACCCACCGGCGATCGCCAATGTGCCACAACTCACGGCGAAGAACGCCGATTTCATCAGCCACCCGTAATCCCCAACGGCGTACTCGCTGATGAAGTCCTCCACGGGGTCCAGGTCCGTATCCAGGAAGTGCAGAGCGACCACGGCGGCCGCGGAGTATGCGACGCCGATGAGGCCGATGAATCCGAGCTGCCCGACGGGCGGTACGAAGCCACGAGTCGCATCGGCCGGTGTTGTCACGTCGATCCCTTGGGTTACCGATTGCCAGCGGATGGCGAGATAGGTAACCGCACACCGCCGTTACCCGACCACCACCTTCGGCCGCCGAGACACCTTCCGGCGGCCGAGGCATGCCGGCTATGCCATGAGATGCTCGACGAACCAGTCGGTCGCGGCGCCTGCCGCGCCGTCGAAGCCGACCGTGTACGCGTCGAAGTGGCCCCCGGGCAGGATGACCAGCTTCTTGGGTTCCCTGGCGTCCTCGAAGGCGTCGATCGCGAGACCCGAGGGCACCAGATGGTCGCCTTCGGCCACGATCATGCAGTACGGGGTGGGGCTGATCGCGCCGATGTAGGCACCGGGCTCGTACTCGGTGAAGAGCTCCACGCTGTGAAGCGTGCACTCGTTCCTCCACGAGGGCGCCCGGGTCTTGCCCGTCTCACTGAACCACTCCCACGAGTCGGGTGTCGGGAGTGCTGAGGGCGCCAGCGGATCGGGGTCAACAACGGGAAGCATGGCCGGCGGTTCGCCGGCGAACCGCTTCCGGCGGTCGTCGTTGAAGGCATCGTGTAGGCCGGCGATGAAATCCGCGCGAACCAAGGCACGGGCATTGAGGCGCCCACTCACCATCGGCACCTGGCCAACGACGCATTTCACCCGTCGATCAATCGCGCCCACGACGATCACGTGGCCGCCCGAGTAGCTCGAGCCCCAGATGCCGATGCGGTTCTCGTCGACCTCGTCGAGTGTCTCAGCGAACGTGATCGCGTGCCGGTAGTCGTTTACCTGCACCCACGGGTCGATGTGCTGTCGCGGCTCGCCGTCGCTGGCACCGAAGTTGCGGTTGTCGAACACCACCGCCCCCATGCCGGCCTGGGCAAAAGCCTCGGCGAAGCGGTCGAGGTACATCTCTTTGACCGCTGAGTAGCCATGTGCCATGGCGATGGT
>JAOTZF010000105.1 GCA_029861485.1 Thermoleophilia bacterium
GTCCGGGCCACCGAGAGCCTCCAGCACCTCATGCTGGTTTTTCGCCTCGCGGATCGCGCTGGTGGCGACGACGGCCACTTCTTCGATTCCAATCGTGCGGCAGAAGCGCGCGTAAGCGCCGGCGGCGTGCCTGGCTCGCTCGATTGCCTCCGGAAGGATGACGCCGTCGGCCATGCCGGCCGACAGGCGCACCGGGTCGCGGATCTCGTCGATCATGCGCGGGGGGCGCCCTGGCAGATACGCGAAGACCACGAGCCGAAAGGTGTTCGACCCGAGATCGACGACGGCGAGCCGGCGCTCCTCCACGGAAGCTGCCGGGTTCCGTGTGCGCTGGGCTCCCACCGGGCCGACACGGTAGCGAAGAGCCAGGCCGGATCGTTCGATACCTCGAGGCGTTAACGGACGCTCATCTTCGTCAATAGTCGCTTAAGCGGCGATCAATCCGGGCTCCACTTTCCTGGTCTTGGATGCCCACCACGACATTCCCCTCACTCGGAGGCAGGCAAATGAGGGCAACCACGATCACCCTCGACCGGGACATCATCCGCCTTCATGCTCTTTTGGAGCGACTCGACCTGCGGGAGCAAGAACTCTGCTGCGTCGAGGGGTGTACCCACACCTATCCGCACGAGATGCATGAGCTCGAGGCCGCGTAACGGGGCTTACGCCGGCCGAGCGTCCGGGAGCGCTCAGGTCGCGTGAGTGCCACTCCTCTCAGGAGTGCGTGCCCCCTGTGAACGGCGCCTTCGGGCGCGGTTCATACGTTCTGGGGCTACTCGCCGTCGAGGAGGTTCAGGTAGGGGGGCTCGATCGTAGGAGCCAAGATGAGCCTGCCTTCGGCCAGAGCGACAAGGTCGCGCCCGGCCAGCTCGAAGCGCCACCCTTCCGACAAGGAAAAGTCCCGCCCGTTCTCCGAAAGCCGGGAGGCAATGAAGCCGTGGATCTCATCTCGGGTCGCAACCAGGCTCGGCGCGAGCTCGGCCTCTGCGGCTCGGGCGCTCACGACGACCTGACCGAGCGGACCGAGCACCTCGAGTCGCGCCTGGACCTCCGGCGGCGGCGGCGGCGGCATCTCGATGGGCTCGAGCTCGTCGGACCGCTCGAGCGCTTCCAGGATCTCTTGAATCTGGCGCGATTTCACTCGCTCCGGGACGCCGCGCTCGTTCATCACGGCCTTGGAGCTGCTCGGCCGACGCCGGGCGAGCTCGATCAGCGTGCGGTCGGGAACGACCCATGAGGTGGGCTTGTCGATGCGCGCCGCTTCGCGCTCGCGCCACGCGGCGAGCTCCTTCAGCCGGGCCCGCTCTGCCGGTTTGAGGCGACCCTGTCCCTTCACGCGTCGCCACGAGGCCTCGGGCTCAGGAGCCCAGCGGGAATCGGCGCCATAGCGTCGCTCGTGCTCCTCGAGGACCCACGTGCGGCGCTCCAGGGCGTCGATCCGATCCCACAGGTTGTCGGCCAGGGCCAGCAGGTGCTCCACGTCCGCAGCGGCATAGGCCAGTTGGGCGTCGCGAAGTGGTCGTTTGCTCCAATCGGTGTAGCGCTCGCTCTTGTCGAGGCGCACGCGCAGGACCCGGTCGAGCAAAGCCTGAAGGCCCTGCCCAACGCCAAGGCCGACGAAACCGGCCATCAGCTGAACGTCGTGCAAGTTGCTCGGGGCGGCGCCGGTGGCGATCTGCATCAACGTGAGATCGGCCGCGGGTGCGTGCATCACCGCCGTGATCTGCGGATCGGCGACCAGCTCGGCGATCGGATCGAGGGGCGCGCCGTCGACCGGGTCGATCAGATCGATACCGTCGGGCGTCGCGACCTGTGCAAGGCAGGGCAGCGGCGCATAGCTGCGCTCCCACATGAACTCGAAGTCGAGCGCGAAGCGACCGTGAGCGCGTGCCCGGGTCGCAACCTCCTCGACCCCCGACGCGCTTCGAATAGGGGTCACGCGGGGTAATGTAGCGCTCCGTGCAGGTAACCCGGATCGCAAAAGCGTTTGGATCCGAGGTCGTCCTCGACGCGGTCTCCTTCAGGGTCGCGCCCGGCGAGCGGCTCGCTGTCGTCGGTCGCAACGGCGCGGGGAAGACGACGCTCCTCAGGATCCTCGCCGGAGAGCTCGCCGCGGATAGCGGCGAGGTGAGCGTGCCGGGAGAGGGGCGCATCGCTCTGCACGACCAACGCCCGCCCCTTGGGCGGGACATCACACTCGGCTGCTACATCGGGGAAGGGCTCGCCGGCGCGCGAGCCGCCGAGGCCCGGCTTGCCGACCTGGAAGCCCGCATGGCGGGCGGCGATGCCGGCGCAGAGGTGATGCGCGACTACGAGCGCGCCCAGGGGGAGCTCGAGCGGCACGGCGGCTACGGCTGGCGCTCGTGGCAGGAGCGGGTGATGCGCGGTCTCAGGCTGCCGCCGGAGTGGGCCGAGCGCGGACTGGACGAGTTCTCCGGCGGCGAGCTGACCCGCGCGGCCCTGGCGAGGGCGTTGGTCGCCCAACCGGAAGTACTGCTGCTGGACGAGCCCACGAACCACCTCGACATCCCCTCGGTAGAGTGGCTGGAGCAGGCCCTGATCGACATGGGGGCCGCCGTGGTCGTGGTTTCCCACGATCGATGGTTCCTGGAGTCGGTCGCCACAGGCGTGCTCGAGCTCGATCGGGGCCGGTCGAAGCTCTGGCCGATGGGCTATTCGCGCTTTCGACGGGAGCGTGCGGCCGAGGCGGCCCGCGAGGAGCGCGCCGCCGAGCGCCAGGCGGCCGAGATTGCCCGGCTGGAGCGGTTCGTCGAGCGTTGGCGGGCCGGCACGAAGGCGCGACAGGCAGCCTCGCGTGCAAAGCGGCTCGAGCGCATGGCGCCCCCGAAGGCTCCGAGTCGGGAGAGGGCCCTGGCCTTCGGGTTTCCACCCACGGAGCGGGTTGGCCGGGTCGTGATCGACGCCGTAGGCGTCGACGTCGCCGCGGGGGACACGCAGCTGCTGTCCGAGGTCGACCTGGCCATCGAGCGCGAGCAGCGGGTCGCCGTTGTCGGGCCGAACGGCGCAGGCAAGACGAGCCTGGTCGAGACGATGATCGGCAAGCGCTCACCCGCAGCGGGCCGCGTGAGTATCGGCCACCGGGTACAGCTGGCGTACTTCAGCCAGCATGCCGCCGGGCTCGACCCCGAGCTGACCGTTCTCGAGACGATGCTTCGCGTCGGCACGCTGAAGGTCACTGGCGCCCGTACCTTGCTCGGCAACTTCCTCTTCGAGGGCGATACCGTCGATCGCAAGGTCGAGGGCTTCTCGGGCGGGGAGAGGGCGCGCCTTGCCCTCGCGGTGCTGATCGCGGGCGGCGGCAACGTGCTGGTGCTGGACGAGCCCACCAACCACCTCGACGCCGAGAGCCGCGAGGCCCTCGAGGCCGCGCTCGAGGCGTACGAGGGCACGGTCGTCGTGATCTCTCACGACCGGGCATTGATCGACGCGGTCGCGACGCACACCCTCTCGCTGGAGGACGGGCGCGCGGTGCTGCGCCACGGCAATTACAGCGATCTCGCGGCGACGCGTGCCGCCGGCGAGATTGGGGCCGCCGACGTGCCACCGGGAAAGAAGAAGGCGGCTCCCCGGCGCGGCAAGCGCTCGAGCTCATCGCGGCAGGCCCATGTCGCGCGCAAGCTTGAGGGCAAGATCGCCGACCTGGAGAGCCGCGTCGCGGACATCGAGGTGCAGCTTCAGGAGCCAGAGGTCATCGCCGATCCAGAGCGGCTGTCCGAGGTCGGACAGCTCCACCAGGAGCTCCAGCACGAGCTCTCGTGGGCGATGCACGAATGGGAAGCCGCTGCCGAGCAGGCGGGTTAGGGGCGACGTGGGCGAACCGCGCCCGCGGCAGGAGATCGGCGTCGGTCCTCATCCTCGGCCGTGGCCCGAGGGCGAGCGCTACGACCCTGAGCTGCTGGCCGCCGGCGATCGCCGCAACGTGGTCGACGAATTCCGGTACTGGACCCGCGAGGCCATCGTTGCCGAGCTCGACCGGCGCCGGCACCCCTTTCACGTGGCGATCGAGAACTGGGTGCACGACATGAACATCGGCACCGTCGTGCGCACGGCGAACGCCTTTCTCGCGTCCGCGGTCCACATCGTCGGCCGACGGCGCTGGAACCGGCGCGGCGCGATGGTCACCGAGCGGTATCAGCACGTGCACCATCACGACGACATCGAGGCGCTACTCAGGTGGGCGCAGCACGAGCAGTTGCCGATCATCGGAGTCGACAACCTGCCGGGGTCCGTCGCGATAGAGGGCGCTGAGCTCCCAGAGCGCTGCGTGATGCTATTCGGCCAGGAGGGGCCGGGGCTCTCGCGGCCGGCGCGCGACGCGGCCACCTTGGTCTGCTCGATCAGCCAATTCGGCTCGACGCGCTCGATCAACGCCGGCGTGGCGTCCGGTATCGCCATGCACGCCTGGATCCGCCAGCACGCACTGGGCTGAATCGCCTGTGAGAGCATGGCGTGCGCGATGGGGCACGGCCACGATCACGGCGGCAACACCAGCGTTCGCGCCTTGGCGGCCGCCGCTGGGCTGATCCTCGCGTTCATGGTGGTCGAGGCGGTTGGAGGCCTCATCACCGGCTCTCTCGCGCTGCTGGCCGACGCGGGCCACATGGCGTCGGATGCCGCCTCGCTGCTGCTGGCCCTGTTCGCGGCATGGCTCGCGACTCATCCGCCGACGCCGCGCCGAAGCTTCGGCTACCGGCGAGCCGAGATCTTGGCGGCGCTCGCAAACGGGACGGCCCTGGTCGCGATCGCCATTTGGATCGTGATCGAGGCCATGCGGCGGCTTCCCGATCCGCCCGAGATCGACGGGCCGATCGTGCTGGTTATCGGAGCGATCGGCCTGGCGGTGAACGCCGCGGCGCTCGCTGTGCTGTGGCGCTCACGGCGGGAGAGCCTCAATGTCGATGCCGCATTCCGTCACGTCATGTCCGATGCGCTCGGCTCTGTGGGGGTGATCGTCTCGGCGCTGGTCATCATCACGACCGATTGGCGGCCCATCGACCCGATCCTGAGCCTGTTGATCGCCGTCCTCATCGCCTTCAGCGCCTGGTCGGTGCTTCGGGAGTCAGTGGGCGTCCTCCTCGAGGCGGCACCGCGAGGCATGAACGTCGATGCCGTGGGTAGGGCGATTGCGGAGCATCCCGGCGTGAGTGACGTGCATGACCTCCACGTCTGGACGATCACCTCGGGCTTCATTGCGCTCTCAGCCCACGTCGTAGTGGAGCAGGGCGATGACTGCCACGTTCGCCAGCGCGAGATTGCGGCGATGCTGCACGCGAGCTTCGGCATCGCGCACACGACTCTCCAGACCGACCACAGCCGCGACCCCGGCTTCATTCCCATCGGCGAGGTCGGCCGGGAGTGAGATCGGCCCCGGCTCGCAAGCAGCCGGGGAAAGCGAATCACCTACTGATCGGTGAGCTCCGTGCACGCGATGGGCGGGTTGTCGCCTGCCTTGTGCGCCTCGGCCTCCTCAGGGGTGCTGTGGTCCTCGCCCGCGTGGACGGGGAGTACCTGGACCTCGGAGGTGGCGTCCTCGCCACCTCCCTCGCCGTCTTGGGCGTCGGCGTCCGAGTCATGCATGCCCGGGTTCTGGTGCACCATGATGTAGGTGCCTCGGGAGAAGACAGATCGGCGGTGTCGAGGCGCCGGGCCGGGGGCTTCGACGCGGTCGGCGCTCGGCGAGAGCTCGTACGACGTACGCAACGGCCATAAGCGCACGACCGATGATCCGCTCCACCGTGGCGATCAGCCAGGCGGAGAGAACCATGGCGATCACGTGGGCCAGCAGCATCGCGGGCGACATCATCGCGCGGAGGTGGTGCACATCGAGACCGAAGAGCCAGGGCGCCGTGCCCATCACGACCGTACCCAAGCCTGGAGCAGCCCCAGCAGCACCGGGGTTGCGCCGAAGCCTCGCGCCCTCCAGCCGGTGCGCTCACCCACCAGCATGGCGGTGAGGGTCAGCAGCCCCACCAAATCGGCGTCAGCCGCGTGAGCAGAAGCTGCCCGCTCACCGCGGTGTGAGCGATGATGGCCGAGCCGATTGCCCCGGCGAGGATCTTGCGCGTCGGAGCGCCAGTGCGACGATCGGGCTCATCGATCCGAGACGAGACTGGGACGCTCGGGCCAACGCACGCGTTGGTCAAGCTCTGTCCTCAGCGGCACTGCGGGCAGCGACCGCGCAACACGACGTCGTGGTCGTCGATCGCCCAGTCGGCGTGCTCTGCCGTTGCGTGGATGGCCGACTCCAGCCCCTGATCATCGAACGGCCGCACGTCGCCGCACTTCACGCAGAGCAGGTGATGGTGATGCTCCCCTCCCGGGAGCGCCGGCTCGTAGCGGGACATCCCGCCATCGAAGTCGAACCGCTGGACCAGCCGCAGGCCGAGCAGCAGCTCGATGACCCGGTACACGCTGGCG
>JAOTZF010000145.1 GCA_029861485.1 Thermoleophilia bacterium
AGCGCGTCCTCAATGGCCCGGGTAGCGTTGGCATAGGCCTCCTCGGCCTCCGAGATCAGTCGTCCGCTCATTTCCCGCTCGGCGTTCAGACCCTTCACGAGCGTGCCCAGGTCGCGACCGGTCGCGCGGAGGCCGGCGGTGATGCCGCGGGCGATCGCCGCACGGCGCGTGTCCGGTGAGGAGAGCCCGGTCACCCAGCTCCGGATCGGCTCGAGGTCGCGCGGCTGCAGCTCGCCGTCCTCGGTCAGTCCGAGGTTGGCCGTAAACAGGGTCACGTCCTTGAGCCCCACCTCGGCCAGGCGCTCGGTGGCAAGAGCGATGACCTCGTCCCGCGAGTCGGATGCCAGCTTGTTGATGATCACCGCGATCGGGCGACCCGTGTCGCCGGCGCGGCGCAGATAGTCCAAGGGGCGCTTGTCGCCATAGCGGCGGGGCGTTGTGACCCACAACCAGAGGTCGGCTGCGGCGAGTAGCCGGTCGGCCATCAGGCGGTTGCTCGACGCAACCGAATCGATGTCGGGCGAGTCGATCAACGCCATCCCGGCGGGCAGCTGCTCGCTGGGAGAGATCGTGACCTCCGTACCGCCGGCCTCCTCGGTGAGAGCGAGGAACGCCTGGGCCGAGAACCACTCCAAATCGTCGGGGTGGCAGACCAGAACCGGGGCAGTCGTGGTCGGCCGACGGGCGCCCGCGGCTGAGATCTCGACGCCTGCGATCGAGTTGATCGTGGTGGACTTGCCTGCCCCTGTCGACCCGCCGACGACCACCACGGCGGCGGCGTCGAGATCGGCGAGGCGGGGGAGCAAATGCCCCTCGATGGCCGCCGCCGCCCGGTCGCGCGAGTCGCGCGCCTCCGCGATCAGGGGCTCCGCGTCGACCTTAAGGACTGCGCGCGAGGAGTCCTCACGCGCCTTCTCCAGCAGCGCGCGCACTTCCTCGAGCGAATCCGGGTCAAGTCCGGCTATGGGTGCCCCCCTCAGGCGACGTCCATCGCGGACGCACGCGGAAGGATAAACCGCCGGCTACTCGCCGCCTGCAACCCGGTGGGCGAGCGCGAAGGCCTGGGGACGGTCCGAGGGAACCGGCCTCTACCCAGGTGGGGTCCTCGATAAAAGTCTCACTGCTACCCTCATCCAGAGCCATGCAGCGCTTCCTCAAGTCCGCGGCGTTCCCGATCCTGATCATCATCCTCTTGGCCTTCGTGGCCCAGAGGCTGGTCTCCTCTGGCGGAGATGAGGCCCCGGATCCGACCTTCAACCAGTTTCTGGGCTTCATCGAGCAAAACCAGGTCACCGAGGCCGAGATCAAGGCCGAGCCCCAGAAGGTCACCTACACCCTGGCTGACGGCGATGAGTTCACCACCGGCTACCCGGATGAGTACGCCGATCGGCTGGCCGACAAGTTCACCGCCGCAGAGGTGCCGTTCACCGTCGAGGGCCGCGGCGGCAACTCACTTTTGCGCTTCTTCCTTACCTTGGCGCCGTTCGCGCTGTTTTTGATCTTCTTCCTGTTCATCCTGAACCGCATGCAAGGCGGCGGCGGCAAGGTGATGAGCTTCGGCAAGTCCAAGGCCAAGCGCATGGCCGTCGATGCCCCCAAGGTGACCTTCGATGATGTCGCCGGCGCCGATGAGGCGGTCGAGGAGCTCCATGAGATCAAGGAGTTCCTGGAGAACCCCAAGAAGTTCCAGTCCCTCGGGGCCCGCATCCCCAAGGGCGTATTGCTGTTCGGGCCGCCGGGCACCGGCAAGACCCTGCTCGCCAGAGCGGTGGCCGGCGAGGCCGGGGTGCCGTTCTATTCGATCTCCGGCTCGGATTTCGTGGAGATGTTCGTCGGGGTCGGCGCAAGCCGGGTGCGCGACCTGTTTGAGCAGGCCAAGCAGAGCAGCCCCTGCATCATCTTCATGGACGAGATCGACGCGGTCGGCCGCCACCGCGGCGCGGGCCTGGGCGGCGGCCATGATGAGCGCGAGCAGACCCTCAACCAGCTGCTGGTCGAGATGGACGGCTTTGAGATGAAGGACAACATCATCCTCATCGCCGCCACCAACCGCCCCGACATCCTCGATCCGGCCCTGCTTCGGCCCGGGCGCTTTGACCGCCAGGTGGTGGTCGATCGCCCCGACCGCGACGGTCGGGCGGCGATCCTGAGGGTCCACACCAAGGGCAAGCCGATCGCCGGCGAGATCGAGCTTCAGGTATTGGCCGGCCAGACCCCGGGCTTCACCGGGGCCGATCTGTCGAACCTGGTCAACGAGGCCGCCCTGATCGCCGCCCGCAAGGGCCGCTCGACGATCGGCCAGGACGAGCTCGAGGAGGGCATCATGCGCGTGATCGCCGGCCCCGAGAAAAAGAGCCGCCTGCTGGGCGAAAAAGAGCGCGCCATCACCGCCTACCACGAGATGGGCCACGCCCTGGTGGGCCACTACCTGCCCCATGCCGACCCGGTGCACAAGATCTCGATCGTGAGCCGCGGCCAGGCGCTCGGCTACACGATCTCGATGCCCGAGTCAGACGCCTTTCTCACCACCCGGGCCCAGCTTGAGGACACCATGGCGATGAGCCTGGGCGGGCGCAGCGCCGAGGAGCTGATCTTCGGCGAGATCACCACCGGCGCGGCCAATGACATCGAGAAGATCACCGCCACCGCCAAGGCGATGACGATGCGCTACGGCATGAGTGACAAGCTCGGCCCGCGGGTGCTCGGCTCAAGTGCCCACGCGCCGTTTTTGGGCAAGGAGATGTCCTCAGAGCCGGACTACTCGGATGAGATGGCCAAGCTGATCGACTCCGAGATCCGGCGCATCATCGAGGAGGCCCACCAGCGCGCCAGAGACGTGCTGGTCGAGCACCGCGAGCCACTTGAGCGCATCTCCAAGATCCTGCTCAAGCGCGAGACCATCGACCGCGAGCAGTTCCTCAAGCTGCTTGAGGGGGTAGCTGAGGAGGTCGTGTTCGCCGAGCACGACTCCAACCAGGGCGCCCCCGCCGACACCTCCCCTGAGCGCGCCCCCAGCCGCTCGGCGCTGCCCTACCCGGCGGCCCCCCCGCGGCCGGTGGAGGGGTAGCGGCCGCAGGCGCCTCGCCTGCGCGGTGATCTGAGTCTGCTGCCACACGTGATGCGGCACGCCTAAGCGCGCCTCGGCGCGCCCTACCGGTGAGCGTGCCACCTAGCGTCGCGGTGTGGGGTTCGCGACAGAGAGGTGGCCGCCGGCGCCGCTTGCACTTCGGCTCGCACCCCATCTGTTGGTCGCGAGCCTGCTCCTCGGGCTGGTTGCGTCCCTGGTGTTTCGTCCCTCGCTCGGCATGGGGCTGCCGGTGATCGCGGGCTTGGGGATCGCCGGCCTGGCCGCCCTACGCGGATCACGCCCGGCGACGGCGATCGCCCTGGTTGCCGGCTGCCTCATCGGATCGGGGTGGGTGTGGGGGGGCGCGCGCCTGGACGCCACGCAGCCACCGGCACTCGAGCTGCCCCAGCGAGTCTCGGGGACCGTGAGCGTGGCAGGCCCTGCGACGCAGGCCGGCGATGGGCGGGTTCGCCTTCGCCTGAGGGCCGAGCACCTCATGGGCGCGGGCGATCGGTGGCTTCCGGAGGGCCTCCGAATGCTGGCGTGGATCGACGACGCGAGGCCCCCTCAAGGCGCATTGCTGCGCGTGGACGGGGAGCTGCGGCGTCCGGCGTCTGGAGCTGCCCCCGACTGGTGGCGTAGCTACCTGCGGCGCCAGCGAATCGGCGCGCGCCTGGAAGTGGATGACATCGAGGTCGTCGGTCGGCGGGGCGGGCTGGAGGGTCTGCGTTACCGGTGGCGCGCGTGGACGGCCCGCCACGCTGCCATCGGCCTCGACGGTGATCGTCGCGCGATGGTTCGGGGCATGGCGCTCGGCGGCGGAGCGGAGCTCTCCGAGTCATCCGCTCGGGCAATGCGCGACGCAGGGGTCTGGCACCTGCTCGCGGTCAGCGGCCAGAACGTCACCGTCGTGGCAATCGCCGTACTGGGGTTGCTGAGGGCGGCCGGCGTGTCCCGACGATCCGGAGTGCTTGCGGCCATTCTCGCGCTCGTCGCCTACTGCCTGGCATGCGACGGCGGCGCCAGCGTCGGGCGTGCGGGCGTCGTCGGCGCCCTGGGGCTGCTTGGTGAGCTGAACTCCTTGGCACGGCTTCGCTGGCATTTGCTGCTGGTGGCGCTCGTGTCGCTGCTGGCATTCGACCCGCGATCGCTCGGCGATCCCGGGTTGCAGCTCTCCTTTGCCGCCGTGGTCGGCCTGTTCGTCGCTGCGCCTCCGGTAGCCGGGTTCCTCGAGGGGTGGATGCCACCGCGCGTCGCGCAACTGGCGGGTCTGGCGGCGGGCGCCGGGCTCGCCACAGCACCCGTGGTCGTGTGGCACTTCGAGCGAGTCTCTATCGCAGGACTGGCGGTCAACGTCGTCGCCGTGCCGCTGGCCGCCCCCGTCGTGGTCGTGGCGCTCGTGGGCATCCCGGCAGCAGCCGTTCATCCGGCGGCGGGAGAAGTGTGCGCCCAGCTTGCGGGCCTCGGGGCCGAGGCGATCCTGCAGATGGCCCGCGTCTCGGCCCGCGTACCCGCGGCGGCGGTGGACCTGCCTCGGGCCGTCGCGCCGGCGCTGATCGCGCTGCCCGCCCTGCCTCACCTGGCGCGGCGGGTGCTGCCTGCCATGCGGCCTGTTCAGAGGCGTCTTGTGGGCGGGGCGGCCGTAGTGGTGTTGGCGGGGTTGATCGCCCTCGGCGGCGCCCGGCCCGAGCCGTGGCCGGTGTCGCCCGAGCTCAGGATTCTGGACGTCGGCCAGGGGAATGCCGCGCTTTTGAGGAGCCCGGCGGGTGAGGCCGCGCTGATCGACACCGGGCCGCCCGGCTCGCCCGCGCCGCTCGAGGGACGCCTCCGGCAACTCGGCGTGGGGCGTATCGACCTGCTGGTGTTGAGTCATGGCTCCCTCGACCATGTCGGCGGACTCGAGGCCCTGCTGGCGCGAGCGGCGCCGCGGCTGGTCGCCCTCGGGCCGGAGATTCCCCCGGATCAGCGTGCGCGCTTGGATCGGCGCCTCGG
>JAOTZF010000106.1 GCA_029861485.1 Thermoleophilia bacterium
CCGCGCCGCGCTCGGTCGCCCAGTAGATCGCTTCCTGGAACGCGGATGAGTAGCCCGGCCCACCGGCGGAGATGTTGAGCACCCGGGCGCCTCGATTCACGGCCCAGCGAATGCCCTTGATCATCGTCTCGTCAGTCGACCGGCCCTGCCGGTCGGCGATCTGTACCGGGATCACCTCGGCCTGCCGTCGTACCGCCGGTGCGACGCCAACGATGCCGACGCCGTTCGCCGGCGCCGCGGCGACACCGGCCACGTGAGTTCCGTGCCCCTCGACTCCCCAGTCCTGCCATCTGCCGGACGAGCGGATCGTGGAGCGCCCGGCGGCGAGTGGGGAATCGTCGGCGCCTCTGCCCTTCCACTCCTCGTGAGCGGGATCGATGCCGCTGTCGAGCACCGCGATGCGCGGGCGAACGCTGCGCGCAGCGACCCGGGGGGCCCAGTACGCCTTGCCGAGCAGCCCCCACTGCTGCCCGGTGCGGAATAGCGGATCGCGGGGCTGACCGAACTTCTTGGGCAGCGGCAGCGCGGGCACTTTCACCAGCTCGTCGCTGTGGTGGTGGAGCGACCACTCCGCGCTCTTCACCCCCGCTCGTCTCAGTGCGTCGGCCCTCACCGTTCGCTTGGTACCCGGACGCACGGTCCAGATCCCCGCCTCCGGCAACGTGGGCGTGACCGTGCCGAGCCCGGCAAGCCGTTCCCGCGCCTCCGACGAGGGCGGGGGGTCGGCGAAGCTCACCATCAGTCGCTCGTCCGCCTCGGCCCAGGCTCCCGCCGAGGGGGCCAGGACAACGAGCGCGAGCAGCGCGGTGAGCAGCTGGGTTCTAGGGCGAATCACCATTCGTAATGGGCATTCGACGATCACGGCCGAACGCCCTTGGGGTGAGTTTGATTCCGAACGGACCTTGCCGGCGTTTGTACTCGGCCCGATCGACCATGTGAATGATCTTTCGCACAGTAGCGGCGTCCATGCCTGTCTCCCGCCTGATCTCGTCGGCACCCAACCCCCGCTCGACGTACGCCTCCAGCACCGAGTCGAGCACGTCGTACGGGGGCAGGCTGTCGGTGTCGAGCTGATCGGGCCGGAGCTCCGCCGAGGGCGGCCGCTCGATGCTGTTGGCAGGGATGACCTCCCGACCTTCCGAGGCGTTGCGCCACCTCGCAAGGCGGTAGACCCAGGTCTTGGGCAGATCCTTGATGGGCGAGATCCCGCCGACCATGTCGCCGTAGAGGGTTGCGTAGCCGACGGCCGTCTCGCTCTTGTTGCTGGTCGCGAGCACGATCGACCCGAACTTGTTCGAATACGCCATCAGCAGCATGCCGCGCGCGCGAGCTTGGAGATTCTCTTCGGCGACGCCCCGGCTCGTGCCGGCGAACGGCTCGGCCAGGGTGTCCTCGAACGCCTCGACGGCACTGGCGATGGGCAGCACGAGGAGCTTGAAGGCCAAGGACTCGGCGAGGGCCTGCGCGTCGGCGAGGCTGGCCGGGCTCGAGAAGTCCGAGGGCATGGCGATGCCGGTCACGCTCTCCGGGCCGAGGGCGTCCACCGCCAGAGCGGCAGTCAGCGCGGAGTCGATGCCCCCCGAAACGCCGAGCACCACGGAGTCGATGCCGTTCTTGCCCGTGTAGTCGCGCAGCGCGCAGACGATGGCCTCCCAGACCGCGGCCTCGTCCTCGAGGGGCAGGCCGGGCGCAGGCTGTAGCGGGGGTCCGCCGTTGGGAACGGGTTTCGCGACGATGGCGGCCGAGCGAAGCTCGGAGCTGGTTTCCAATCGACGGCCGCGCGGCTCGGCGAGCCTGCGAAGCCGCCCCTCGCGGATGTCGAGGTCGCAGACCACGACCTCCGGCGCGAACTCTGCACCGCGGGCAACGACCTCGCCGAACGCATCGACGGCCAGCGACCGTCCATCGAAGACCAGCTCGTCCTGGCCACCCACCAGGTTGCAGAAGACCAGAGGGCACTCGATGTCCCTGGCCCTCATGGCCAGCATCTTGTCGCGCCACTCGCCTTTGCCCCGATGAAACGGAGAGGCAGCCGGTGCCAGGACGAGATCGACTCCTGCTGCATGCAAGTCTCCGCAGATCGGCGTCGGATACCAGAGGTCCTCGCAGATCGTCAGCCCGATGCGCAAACCGAGGGCCTCCACCACCAGCGGGCCCGACCCCGCGCGGAAGTACCGCATCTCATCGAACACGCCGTAGTTCGGTAGGAAACGCTTGCGATAGACCGCCTGCACGCGGCCGTCGGCCAACACCGCCGCGGCATTGAAGAGATCGCCGTCGAGCTCGGGGAAACCCACGACCGCGACGCCCTCGGTCACCGAGGCCGCGATCTCGTCGAGGTGACGCCTCGCGGCGACGACGAACCGCTTGCGAAGCAGGAGATCCTCGGGCGGGTAGCCGGTGATCGCGAGCTCAGGCAGCACGGTGATCGATGCACCCCTGCTCACGCCATGCTGGACGGCCTCGAGCGCCAGTTGGGCGTTCCCGCCGAGATCGCCGACGGTGGCGTTGATTTGTGCGAGGGCGACGCGGATCAGAACGGCCTCGGTGGCTGGGGATGGAGCGTTAGGATGCCAGTGCCCGCAACATTAGTCCGCGGCGACCGTAAAGCGTCGGTCGCAGCACGAAGGGGTTCTCATGTCGGATCAAGTTCTGCCACCCCAGCGCCGTCAGCCTCCCGCAGGCCCTGGAGGAGGTGGGGGGGGACCGAAGCTGACCCCGGCCCAGGGCGCGGCCGAAGCCCAGAAGCGCCTGGGCCTCACGTGCTATCACGCAGGCCAGAAGGTCGTCGGCATGGTGGGATGTGTCGCCTGCCAGTTCCAGATCCGCAATCGCAGCGCTCTCCCGACCTGTCCGCAGTGCGGCGAGATGGTGTGGGCGTGGCTCGACGAGGGCCCAGCGCCGGTGCCCGAGGACCTGACCGCTGAGGAGCGCTCGGCGCACGAGAAGGCCCAGGCCGAGCTCAACCAGAAGCCCGCCGTCGAGGAGGGCGTGAGTCTCGAGGCGACGCCCGAGGTGACGATCGAGGAGAACGTCAAGCTCGAGCCCTGATCGTCGTTTCTGTGCGGACCCGACTTTTGGCCCTCAGCGGACCCTTACAGAGTCCCAACGCTTTCTCGCTAGACCCCTTACCAAGGGCGTAGGCCTCCCACATCCCTGCGTTCCAAGATCGTAGATCAGATCGGCGAGCTCACTGATCCGGGGCAGCCGACGGAACTCAGGATGACATTGAGAACGTCCCTTCCCATCGCGTTCGTCGCGCTGATGCTGTCTCTGGCATTGGGCGGGTTCGTGTTGTTCTCGACGGCCAGTGCCGCGTCGAGTTCAGCGCGAGTTCAGACGACCGGCACCGGCAGGGTGGTCGTACACGGGCAGGTCGTCGCGTTCGGCCTGGCCTCCGGCGCCGGTCGCATCGTCGTGGTCGACCGCCGGGGAGATGCACAATTCACGATGAACGGGCGCACCCGCATGCAGAGCCTCAAGGGCACGCGGCGCAAGAAACGCCGGGTAGTGATCAAGAACGCCGACGGACGGTTCTACGCGCGCGGCAGCAAGATCAGCATCCTGATCCGGAGCACTCAGCTGAACGTCTCCATTGCCGGCAGGGGCAACGTTCGACTGAAGGGAATCGGCCGCTACACGCTCAACGGGTCCAAGGCACGCGAGTGGTCTCGCGACCCACGGCGCTGGCGCACCGTGAGACTCAGGCCGCCGACGAGGCGCTAGGGCTCATCCCTGTGTCGGACCTCCCCAGTCTCGTGTGTTCAGCCTGCAATCGAGCTTCCGGCGACTGAGGGTTCCTCGTCAAGGCGGCCAGGTAACTGACCGAAGGGGGTTTGTCCGTGACTACGGCGACCAATAGTGTCAACTCGATGACCACCCAGTTCCACGAAGACCAGCAGCAGGTCCTTATCGTCGAGGACGAGCCGAACATCTCGTCCTTCGCGCGAATGTACCTCGAGGCCGCAGGCTTCGACGTGCTCGTGGCCGAGCGCGGTGATGAGGGACTTGAGATGGCCGAGAAGGAGAAGCCAGACCTCGTGATCCTCGATCTGATGCTTCCGGGCATGGACGGCTACGAGGTGACCAAGCGGCTGCGGCAGGACGGGCAGATCCCGATCATCATGCTCACCGCCCGCGATGACCCGGTGGACAAGGTCGTGGGCCTTGAGCTCGGCGCCGACGACTACCTCACGAAGCCCTTCAACCCGCGAGAGCTGGTGGCGCGGGCCCGTGCCGTGCTGCGGCGCTCCGAAGCGCCGGCCGAGGGCCCGACCGCTCCTGAGAACACGGTGCTCGAGGTCGAGAACCTCCGCATCGAGGTCGGTGGGCGGGAGGTCTTCGTCGACGGCGAGGGCATATCGCTGACGCCGAAGGAGTTCGACCTGCTGGTCGCGCTCATCGAGAACCGCGGCCTCGTGCTCACGCGGGAGCAGCTGCTCGAGCGCGTATGGGGGTTCACCTTCCTCGGCGACAGCAGGACAATTGACGTCCACGTGCGTCAACTGCGGCGCAAACTCGGCGACGCCTGCCCGATCCAGACCGTCTGGGGCACGGGATACAAGGTCGCCGCGGACCGATAGCTAACCCACTGTCGGGTCGCGAACCGCTGGCATTTGGTTAAAGATCGCGGCATGGAGCCGCGCGAGACCGACCCGGCCGTCCCCGAGGCGGCCTGAGTAGCCTGTGGGACCGGCTCTGCGCACCCTCCGAGGGCGCCTCATACTCGGCTCCGTGGCCGGCCTGCTCATCGCCGCCGTGCTGTTCATGGTGGTTGCGACGAGCATCATCCGGAATGCGGCCTCCGATGCGGCCCGCGAGGAGTTGGATCGCCAGGCCGTCGAGATCGGGCTGTTCATCTCCAACCGAGTGGAGCGCGCGCTCGAAGAGGGCCAGGAGGCCGAGGTTCCCCGCTCCATCCCCAACCTGGAGCGGCTCGTCGGTCCCGAGGCCGTCGTCTACTACGCCGGTTTGCAGATCAACCCGGGCTCTGGCGGCAGCAACAACTTGCCGGCCATCGCGGAGCAGCAGGTCGACTTCGGAATCCTCGCCGAGTCCGGTGTGCAGCGCATCGACTTCACCGTTCCCGGGTCGGATCGGCAGGTCGAGGGTACGGCGGTGCCCATCGAAGTGAGCGACAGGGTGATCGGCGCTGCTCTCGTCGCCCGGCCGCCGAAAGGCTTCGAGCCGGAATTCGGCGAGGTCGCGAGCCAGGCGCTGATCGCCGCGGGGTTCGGCCTGCTCATCGCGCTGGGCCTCTCCCTGTATCTCACCTCGCGCATCCTGCGACCGCTGCGTGCGATGCAGGCGGCAACGCGCAGCGTGGCCGACGGCAACATGAGGTTGCAGCTCGGGCCCACCGGAACGCAGGAACTCGATGAGCTCTCGAGCGCCTTCAACCGGATGGTCGAGCGCCTGGCCGAGCGCGAGCGCCTGACCCGCGATTTCCTGATGAAGGTGACCCACGACCTGCGAACGCCCCTCACGGCGATCCGCGGCCACTCGTCGGCCCTCAGCGACGGCGTCGTGCCTGAGGAGCTAATGGGCCGGTCTCTCCAGGCTATCGAGGGAGAGGCGTCCCGGCTCGAGACGATGGTCTCCGATCTGCTCGACTTGGCCAAGATTGACGCCCACACCTTCCGCGTGGAACTCGAGGAGATCGACCCCGCCGAGGTGCTGGAGCAGACCTTCGACGCCTTCGAGGCCAGCGCAGCCGAGCACGGCATCCTCTATCAGCGCAACCTCGCGGCCCTGCCGCCCATCGTCACCGACCCGACCCGCATGCAGCAGATCGTCAGCAACCTGATCGAGAACGCGTTGCGATGGACATCCGAGGGCGGCACCGTGCGACTCGGCGCCCGCTCGACGCCCGACGGAGGCGTCGTAACCTCCGTCCGCGACACCGGCCCCGGGATCGCCGACGAGGACATGGAGAGGATCTTCGAGCCGTTCGCCTCGAACGAGACCCCGGACGGCAAGCAGGGGAGCGGCCTGGGCCTCGCGATCAGCCACCAGCTCGCGCGGACGCTTGGGGGTGACGTGACCGTCGAGAGCAGCGTCGGGCATGGCAGCAGCTTCACCCTGGAGTTGCCGGCCGAGGCGCCTGAGGACGCCGCGACGGTGGACCGGCTGTCCGCCTCGCAGCGGACCTAGAGCGGCTGCTCGATACCCGGAAGGCGAATTGCCCCGACCACCAGGCTGAGGTTGTGGCGATCGGCGCCGCCGTTGTCGGCCGGTGATGGCGCCGAGCGGGGTGACGCAATGCGCGCGCTTCTTTGTAGTCAGGCGTCTCGGCCACCCCTCGAGCCCGGGCGTTTGGACAGGTGACCGGAGCGG
>JAOTZF010000107.1 GCA_029861485.1 Thermoleophilia bacterium
GAGCTGTCCCACGATCTCCGCTGCCGCCTGGTCGGCGGAGCCTGCGACGACCGTGACATCGCCGGAGAACTGGCCGGCGTTGAGGTTCGCAGCGCACCCGGTCACGAACGTCCGCGCGTGGCGAGCGGCACGGTTGACCTGCTTGCGGCTCTTCTTCTCCGCGCCTACCGTCAGGGCGCAGGTGTTGACCACGCGCACCTCGGCGTCGCCTTCGGGGACCTCGTGGTGCCCGGCGTCGCGAAGGGCGTCCCGGATGAGCAGAGCATCGGCCTGGCTGACCTTGCAGCCAAGGAAGCGCACGGAGAAGCGCGCCACCTAGGCGAGTGCCTCCGGATCGAGCGCCCCGAGCGCCAGCATGGCGGCACTCACCGCAACGATGGCCGCGGTGCCGGTACGCAGCACGCGCCGCCCGAGGCCGCACACCGTCGCCCCGTGATCTTGCGCCCCAGCGACCTCATCTGCGGTGAAACCGGCCTCCGGGCCCACCACCAACATCGCACTGGACCCTTCGTGGCCAGCGAGCGCGACATCGAGCGATAGGCGAGCTGCGGGGTGAAGCAGGTAGCTGTCTCCTGGGACGATCTCGTCGAGGACTGTTTCGAACGCTACCACCCCCCGCACGGTCGGCCGCGCGCCCAAGCCGGATTGCCTCGCGGCGGCGTCGGCCACGCGATCCAGGCGCGAGGCGCGACGCAACCACTCCTTCTGCCCCGGAGTCCGTGCCGCCCGCGCCGACGTGAAGAGCACGACCTCAGGGACCCCCAACTCGGTCAGCTGACCGTGGGCGGCGTCGAGCCGCGCCCAGTCGAGCAGCCCCACGTAGAGCCGGACGGGCGCGTGCGGGGGCGGGGGAATCGCCGAGCCGACGATCTCGACCCGCGTCGGCGGACCGATATCGACGATCCGCGCGGGCCACAGCGCGCTGGTGGAGTCGATCACCTCGATCGCATCTCCGGCGTGGCGGCGCACGACGCGGGCGAGGTGGTGCGAGTCGTCCTGGTCGAGGGTGATCTCCTCGCCGCACGCAAACGGTGCGTCCACCCGGTATCGGAAAGTGTGAGTGCTCATCGCTCGAGCAACAGTGTGACCCAGGGATCGGCCTCGCGGCGAGCACCCACCTCGAGGCCCAGCGGCGCAAAGGCTTCGGAGGCCTCCGCGGCTTCGAAGCCCCGCAGCCCGCTGATGATCAGCCATTCCGGCGGCGCGTCGACCAGGGCCCCGCTGAGCAGGGGCATCACCGTCGCCGTGAGATTCGCCACAACGCCACGAGCGGCTGGGAGCGGGTCTTTGCCGATCCGGGCGAATCGGGCCTTGAGCGGGACCCGATTCGCAGCGGCGTTGGCGCTCGCGCTCAGGATGCAGTCGGGATCTTCGTCGACCGCGATCACCGGGTCGTGACCGAGCTTGCAGGCGGCGATCGCCAACACGCCGGAGCCGCACCCCGCGTCGAGCAGCGACCCGGGGGGTCGCCGCACGAGCAGCTCCAGACATGAGCGAGTGGTTGGATGCTGGCCGGTGCCAAAGGCCATTCCCGGATCGATCACGACGTCGATCGCACCGTCGCGCGCCGGCTCCCAGGGCGGCCGGAGGTAGAGCGGCTCCACGGCGATCGGACGGTGGAACTCCCGCATGGAGGCCTGCCAATCGGTGGTGTCCATCGAGACGTGGACCTCGGCGCGCACCGGCGCGGCGGCGAGCGCGTCTGAGAGTGCCCGCTCCGCCCCCGGAGCCGAGAACCAGAAATCGAGCGCCACCCGCCCGTCGCCGAGCTGGCGCTCCTGGCAGCCCGCGCTGTGGAGCTGGGCGGCCACGACCAGGGCGTCGGCCGTGCGCTCGGCGGGCACGATCGCCGTAAGCCGGGCGAGCTCAGCGGAAGGCTTGTTTGAGTCGGCCGAGAAGACCCGCGTCGCCTCCGTAGGCGCGCTCATCGATCGCCGACTCCAAGGCGTCGAGCGCATCCTTGCCCTCTGCGCCATCGGCGCGCGGGATCAGGACCTCGACGATCACGCGCTGATTGCCACGTCCGCGCTGACCGATGGCCGGGAAGCCCTTGCCGCGGAGCACGACTTCGTGGTGCGGCTGAGTGCCGGGGTCTAGCTCGACCTCCTGCTCGCCGTCGACGGTCGGCACCTGGACGGTCGTGCCCCGCATGGCGTCGAACACCGTGATCTGGACTGTCGAGATGATGTCCAAGCCATCACGCACGAAGCGCTCGTCGCTCGCGACCGCGACATGGATGTAGAGATCCCCTGGAGGCGCTCCGGGCGCGCCCGCGTGCCCTCGCCCGCGCATGGCGATGCGCTGACCGTGATCGATGCCTGCCGGAATCTCGACCTCCACGGCTTCTACCCTCGCGCGGCGACCGCGGCCGAGGCATGCCGGGCAGCGCTCGCTCGGAATCTTTCCCTGCCCTTGGCACTGGGGGCAGACCGCGCGCCGCATGACCTGGCCGAGCATCGTGCGACGAACCTGCTCCACCTGGCCGGCGCCTTCGCACACGTTGCAGGTCGCGAACTCGGCCTCGGGAGCGGCTCCGGTCGAGTCGCACTCGTCGCAGGGGCCGATCAGCTCGACATCGATCTTCCGGGTGGTGCCCTGCGCCGACTCGAGGAAATCGATGGAGAGCTCGGCAGCCTGGTCTTGGCCCGCGGTGGGTGTCGCGGTGCGCTGGGACCCACCGAAAGGATCGCCACCAGCGCCGAAGAACGCGTCGAAGAGGTCTTGGAACGAGCCGAAGTCGGCGAAATCGGGTTGGCCGGTCCCCTTGAGCCCTTCCTCGCCGAACTGGTCATAGCGCGCCCGGCTGTCGGGGTTCGAGAGCGCCTCGTAGGCACCGGCGAGGTGCTTGAAGCGCTCCTCCGCATCGGGGTCGTCGCTGACATCCGGGTGAAGCTCGCGCGCCCGCTTCCGAAACGCCTTTTTGATCTGCTCGTCGGAGGCGTCGCGGGGCACCCCGAGAAGCTCGTAGAAGTCCTCACTCATGCGCGCCGGTCCACACTAGCAACGGGGTTTGCGACGACGTCGTTCACAGCACGCTCAACATCGACCGAAGTGGGCTCGATCTCAAGGCCCAAATGAGGGAGCAATCATCGGTTCGAGCTGGAATGAGTTCGCCGGTGTCATCACCGGGGAGCCGCTCCTGGGCCGCTTGGAGAGTGACCAGATGGGCCCGGCCCAGGGCGATTAGCTCATCGGGATGGATGGTCAGCACGCGACGCTCGTCGTCACCCCCAACGAATGGTGGGCCGGGGACCACAGACAAGGCTGCGAGGCAGGGGCGCGCCCAACCCCGTCTGGCTTGGACGCGCTCCGCAACCTAGGACGGCGGCCCGACGGTGGCCAGGCCGATCTGCTGCAGAAGGCCCAGCGCGTCGTACTGAACCCACGTCTCCCGGATCTTGCCGCCGGAGCACTTACACAGATGCATCCCGGTGGTCGTCGCGGGCTTTCCCGTTGCGGATATCCCCATGACCTCGCCGGTATTGGTCCCCCCCCAGGTCCAGCGCAGCAGCACCTTGTCGCCGGAGGCGAAGAGGTCATCCAAGGTGACCTTCGCGTCCGGGAAGGCCGACATATACGTGATTACCCGCTGATGAACGCCCTCGGGTCCACTCGGCAGGTCGGGCAGCAGAGGGTCGTGATACTGGTGCCCGTTGGCGAAGAGCTCGTCGATCAGCTCGTGCTTGCCCTGGTTCCAGACCTCCTCCGCGTAACTCTCCACGAGGTCGACGTCAGACATGGCTACCCCCTTAAGAGTCGTTCGGGTGGGCTCGCCAGCAGTCTCGGCGCGCGATGGCCGAAGGTCTACCCCGTGGACGTCTCGGCCGCCGCCCCTGCACTCCGGAAACGACCGAAACCTTCATTCTGCGCGCTGGTCCATCACCGGTCAGTCGAGCTCGTCCTCGGCATCGACGTCCTCGGGGTGGGTCGCCAGGTTCTCCTGGGCGGCCTCGATGATGTCGTGCGCCTCTTTGAGGTTGTGCGCATCGAGGAGCAGCCGCGTGAGGCTACGCGCGTCGCGCGCTGCCACGTGATCGACGGCGCCGTCCTCTACCCAGAATGGGGCGGCATCTGGGTCCTGGCGCAGCAGCTCGACGGCCTGATGGCCGCACTCCAAGGTGTACGTCGCGATGGCATAAGAGCTGATCCGCTCCTGCTGGCTCGCGACCTCCATCTCATCTTTGGGAGTCCAGGGCACCAGCGACTGCGACCTCAGGCCCCCGGGCTCGACGACCTCGGCCGTGAGATCGACCTCACGCCACGCGAGGTCGACCGGCACCCGCAGATCGAACAGCAGCCCCTCCGCCGACTCGACCCGATCGGCAGCGCTCGAGATCACGGCCGCGACCCAGTGGGCCTCGGCAAAGGTCAGGCCGGTGAAAAGATCGGCCTCGTCGAGCAGGGGCGCGAGCTGAGCGACCGGGACCGTGGTGACGCCCACGGCGTATTCCTCAGGACCGAATGCGCCGGCCTCGACCTTGGCCAACACCCGCACGGCGGCCTCTTGCTCAGCGAGTAGCGGCCGGCGCCACACCTCGATGATCTCGTAGCGATCGTCTATTCGTAGACCTCTTCCACGTGCCTGGAGAGCAGCTGGGCCGCCTCCCTGACCGAGGCGATCGCGAGACGGTAGTCCATGCGCGCCGGGCCGAGAACCGAAACCGTACCCAAGTTTCGGCGCGCGATCCCGTAGTTCGCGGCCACGAGGGCCGCGCCGGTGAGGGAGCGGTTGCCGAACTCCGAGCCGATGCGCAGGTACACCTCCTGCTGCGACAGCGCGGTCCTCAAGAGACCAAGCAATGCGTAGCGTTCCTCCAGGGTTCGCATGAGAGCGTCGACGGCGTCCAGATCCGTATCGCGCCGCTCCGCGAGCACTTGCGCCTGGCCGCCCACATAGAGCAGCTCCGCCTCGTCGTCGTAGATCTCGACGATGGCGGGTGCCAGCGCATCGATGAACGCCCGCTCGGCGTCGGAGAGGCTTGGCTCGTTCAACCGATCGAAGAGCATCCGCGAGCCAATCGGCTCGCCAACCACCCGATCGTTCATGAATGCGCCCGCCCAGTCCACCAGGCCGGCGTCGACCACGTCATCGAACGCGAAGACGCGCTTGCCGACGTTTCCGGTGGATGCGATCACCACCACCATCACGAGCTGCGGCTGGAGCTGCAACACCTCGACATGGCGAACCGTCGCGGTGCTGGCCGCCGGCGCGGTCACGACGCCGAGGAGGTTCGTGACCCTCCCGAGCATCTCGGCGAGTTGGGTGAGCGCCGTGTCGATCTCGTGGCGCGGCTCGACGGCCAAGAGCGCCTCGCTGAGCACGGCCGGCGCCTGGCGGGGGCGCTCCTGCACCAGCTGGTCGGCGTAGTAGCGATAGCCGGCCTCCGTCGGCATCCTGCCGGCAGAGGTATGGGGGTGGTCGAGGTAGCCCAGCTCCTCGAGGCGCGCGAGCTCGTAGCGCACGGTCGAGGGGGCCACCTCCAGGCCGGCCATGCCCGCGAGCTGCTTGCTGCCGACCGGCGTGCCGCTCTCGACGTGGCTCTCCACGACCCGGGCCAGGATGCGCCGCTGGCGGTCGGTGAGGTCCGCGGTGCTCACGCGTACTCGATCAGCTCGTGTAGTACCGAGTTCTGCACGAAGCGCCCCTCGCGGGTCAGCGCCAGGGGCTCGGCCTGGAGCAAGCCGTGCGTGTGCAGCACATCGAGACTCTCGGGGTGGTCCGGCGCGCCGAGGCGGTCCAGATCGATGGGCTCCTCCAGCCGCAGTGCGAGCATCCACCGCTCACGCCGCCGCAGGTCGTCATCGAGCTCCTCCTCGGTGCGCGCCGGGGCGCCGACGGAGGCGACGTAGGCGTCGACCCCTGCCGCGTTGCGCCAACGCCGACCGGCAATGGTGCTGACCGCTCCCACTCCGATGCCAAGGTAGTCGCGCGCATGCCAATAGCCGAGGCTGTGGCGGCACTCGAAGCCGGGGCGCGCGAAGTTGGCGGTCTCGTACCAGCGGTAGCCGGCTGCCTCCAAAGAGCCGACGACGTGCCGATAGGCATCGGCGCTCTCGTCTTCATCGGGCGGCAACATGCCGATGCGCTCCAGCGCGGTGCCGGGCTTGATCTCGAGCTCGTACCAGGAGACGTGCTGGGGCGAGAGCTCGCGCACGACCGCAATGTCCGCCTCGAGGTCGGCTGGGGTCTGGCCCGGTATGCCGAACAGCAGGTCGACGCTGACGCTCTGGAGGCCGGCCTCCAGAGCGCATTCCACGGCCGCACGCGCCTGATTGGCAGTGGCCCCGCGATCGAGCGCATCGAGAAGATGCGGCTGAAACGA
>JAOTZF010000108.1 GCA_029861485.1 Thermoleophilia bacterium
ACGAAGGTGTTTGGCGGCGTCGGCTTCAGCTCCGGACCACCCCGACGCACGATGGCGCCTTGCCTCCGCGCCGAGCTGCGTAGCGAGACCGCACCGACGCGGTTGCGGGCGCGAATCACGATGCGCCACTTGCCCGCTCTCGGATTCTTGATCCGGAAGAACGCGTAGCGGGCGCCCTTGCGGAAGCTCACCGACTTCGGCCGCCTCGCAGCGGTATAGGTCGGTCCTCCCGGGCGACGGACTGCCATGTCGACCGTGCCCCTATCCCATGAGGCGAAGAAGGTCAGCTCCGCGAGGCCTTTCGGGATCGTCTGCGAGAAGAACCTGCTCTGGCGCGCGCGCAGTGTGGTCCGGGCGCTGCCACCGCTCAGCTCGCCGGCCGTTCGGCCGCGGCAACGGAAGTAGAGGTCCGTCAGCTTGGTGTTGGTGGGCGCTGACACATAGAGACCGCCGGTGTCCTTGGCGATTCTCTTCAGACGGGCGACGTCGCCGCTCGCGAAGCTCCGCCCCAGCTGAACCACGCAGATCGGCCAGGGGCTGCCGGTGCCGTTGACAGCGAACTTGAGGTGCGTGTTCCGATAGGTGCCGTTATGGGCGCCGTCGGTGAGGAAGATCGCGGCCTTCGGCCGATTGCGGTCGGCCGCGTTGGAGAGCTGGGCGTAGGCGGCGGCGAGGCCATCGTCGTAGTTGGTTCCTCCGCGGTTGACGATCCGCTTGTTCGCCAGCTTGCGGAGGCGGTTTGCAGTCGAGCGACCGGTAATCCTGGTGAGTCCGAAGATGGTTTCGGCGCTGCTGTCGAATCCGACTGCGCCCACCCGGTCGCCGCTGCGCGACAGGTCGAGCACAAGGCCGACGGCGTCCTTGCGGCGGAAGTTGGGGTCGTTGCTCGCCATGCTGCCGCTGATGTCGACGACGTTCACGAGGTCGAGGCTGCCTGTGGCCGAGGCCGGCTTCCGACTGGGATCGACGATCAGATCCGCGATGCGAAAGCGCTCGCTGCCGGCGCTTCCGGTGTAGGTCACGTTCAGGCCACCCGCGTATGCGGCGCCGGGAGCGCGAACCTCGAACTGCCGAGTTGAGCCCGCGACCGGGCCGCCTGCCGCCCGCCCGTCGTCAAGACTAAGGGCGGCGCTGCTCACGCCGCTCGGCAGGATCAAGTCGATGTATGCACGGCCGCCTCGAGGAATGACGATCTGGCCGGCGGGTCCATCGGCCAGGCCATTGGCGGGCGGCAGGGTGGAGGAGACGAAGGAGGAGGCGCAGAAGGGAAGCGCATCCAGGCTGACGGTGATCGACGCGGGGCTGGGGACCCCGGTCGTAGTTGTAGTGCGGGTCCGCTCGGCGACCTCTCGGCACGCGTCCGAGTAGGTCGTTGTGAGGGTGTATGGGGCGGGATTTCCGGCCAGCGTCGCGTCGCTGACGCTGAAGGCTCCGCTCGAGCTGCTGGTGCTCGTGGTGGATACGAGCGCCCCGACGCTGTCGCGTACCTCGACCCGAGCTCCGCCGAGCGGCACGCCGGCGCTGTTCGTGACGCTTCCGCTGATTGCCGCTGTGGCCGCTGGTGCGGCGACTCCCAGCGCGAGCAGGGCTGCGGCGACGGCGGCCGCGCGGCGGCGGGACGGCTTCATGGCGGCATTCCTCTCGTTAAAAAAAGAGGCGTAGGCGGTAACCCTTACACGATTTCACGTTTCTGACGCATAACCGACGTACAGAGCGGCGATCGGGAAGGTTTGGGGGCAGCGAATCGGCGCTACCCAACAGGGGCCGGGCGGTTTGGGTTTCCGGGCCAGGCTGTAAGGAAAACGCGATCTCCGTGTCGGGGCGGGCGAGGAGCGCCAAGATCTACGCGCATCCAACCGCCGGAGGTCCCCGATGATGGGACTCAGTCCCACCCAGCTACTCATCGTCATAGTGATCATCCTGCTTCTGTTTGGCGCGAAGCGCCTGCCGGAGATGGGTCGCGGACTCGGCCGTAGCCTGCGCGAGTTCCGTTCCGGCCTGAGCGACGGTGAGGCCAGCGACGAGCAGGACGCGGAGGCCGCCATCGGCGCCGAGAGCGAGCGCGTCTAGTCACGCATCGTCGACCGCCGTAGGCGGTCGCCTGTTGTAGCCTCACCGGCCGTGAGTTCGGCCGAGGATCTTCAGAGAATCGAACGCGAGGCGCTCGCCGCCATCGCGGCTGCCACCACCCCCGAGGAGATCGAGGCGGCCCGTGTGGCGCACACCGGGCGAAAGAGTCCGCTGGCCCGGATGTTGGCGGGCATCGGCTCGCTGCCGCCCGAGCAACGCGGGCCGGTCGGAAAAGCGGGAAACGCGGCGCGCCAGGCCATCGAGCACGCGCTCGAAGAGCGCACCTCAGCCGTCCAGGCCGACGCCCTGGCGTCACGCCTGGCAAAGGAGCGGGTGGACATCACCCTGCCGGGAGACCGGCGAAAGGTCGGAGCATTGCATCCGATCATGCAGGTGCGCCGCGAGATCGAGGACATCTTCCTCGGCATGGGCTATGCCATCGCCGACGGCCCGGAGGTGGAGACCGAGTACCACAACTTCTCGGCCCTCAATACGCCGGAGGGGCACCCTGCAAGGAGCATGAGCGACACCCTCTACGTCGACGGGGAGCACCGAACGGCATTGCGCCCCCAAACCTCCCCCGTGCAGGTGCGCGTGATGGAACGGCAGGAGCCACCGATTTTCGCAATCGCGCCGGGGGCCGTGTACCGGCGCGATGACGTGGACGCCACCCACAGCCCGATGTTCCATCAGCTCGAGGGGCTGGCGATCGACGAGGGGCTCGGCATGGCCGACCTGATCGGCACCCTCGAGTACTTCGTGGCCCGGTTCTTCGACAGGAGCCTGGAGTCGCGTCTCGAGTCGCGAATCCAGCCGCACTTCTTTACGTTCACCGAGCCCTCGATCGAGCTCCACGTCCGCTGGACCGACAAGCGCGGCCGCTCAACCTGGCTCGAGCTACTCGGCGCGGGGGTCGTGGATCCGAACGTGATCGAGGGGGCGGGCCATGACCCGGAGCGCTGGACCGGATTCGCGTTCGGAATGGGCCTCGACCGGATCGCGATGGTCCGTCACGGCGTGCCGGACCTTCGGCTGATGTACGAGAACGATCTCCGCTTCTTGGAGCAGTTCGCGTGAGGTTGCCGCTCAGCTGGCTCGCCGACCATGCCGAGTTCGATCTCACCCCCGAGCAATTGGCCGACGAGCTGAACCTCACCGGCACTGCGGTCGAGGCGGTGCACTACCAGGGCATCCCCCCTGCAGAAGGCAACGCGGACGCCTTCGTGATCGGGCTGGTGCAGTCGGTGGAACCGCATCCTGACGCCGACCGACTCCGGGTCTGCTCGGTCGACATCGGGGAGGGCGAGCCGCGGCAAATCGTCTGCGGCGCCCCCAACGTCGCTGCCGGGCAGCTCGTGCCGGTCGCCCTGCCGGGAGGGGTGATGCCCGGCGGCATGGAACTGAAGAAGGCCAAGCTCCGCGGCGTCGAGAGCCACGGCATGATCTGCAGCGAGGTCGAGCTGGAGCTCGGCGCCGAGGCCAACGGCATCATGGTGCTGGACGTCGATGCCTCCCCCGGCGACCGCCTCGTGGAGGTCGTTCCCGGCGTGTCCGAGGCGATTCTCGAGCTTGAGCTCACCTCGAACCGTCCCGACTGCCAGAGCATCGCCGGGATGGGCCGCGAGGTCGCCGCGATCCTCGATACGGAGTTCCGCCCGCTCGATCTACGCGAGCCCGACGCGACCGGCGCCGGCGAGGTCGGAGATCACGTCGCCCTCAGCGTGGAGGCGCCGGATCTCTGCCCGCGCTACATGGCCAGGGTCTTCGAGGACGTCACGGTCGGCCCCTCGCCCGCTTGGCTGCGCCGGCGGATCGAGGCCGCCGGCATGCGCCCCATCTCGAACGTGGTGGACATCACCAACTACGTGATGCTGCTCTGCGGCCAGCCGCTGCATGCCTTCGATCTGGAGCGGATGGCGGGCGCGGCCATCCTCGTGCGCCGGGCCGAAGAGGGGGAGAAGATTGTGACCCTCGACGACGTCGAGCGCACGCTCAGTGCCTCCATGCTCGCGATCTGCGACGCCGAGCGCCCGGCGGTAATCGCAGGGATCATGGGCGCAGCGGATGTCGAGGTGACCGATGTCACGACGCGAGTGCTACTCGAGGCAGCGAACTTCGACGGGCCGACGATCTTGCACACCTCGCTCGTTCTCGGGCTGCGCACCGAGTCGAGCGGCCGCTTCGAGAAGGGGCTTCCGATCTGCCTACCCCCGGTGGGCATGACCATCGCCTCGCGGATGCTCGTGGAGCTGTGCGGGGCGCGGATGGTCCCCGGCACTCTCGACACGTGCGAGCCGATTCCGGACCCACCCACCATCGAGCTGCGCCACGCGCGCACCAACCTGCTGCTCGGCGACGAGGTCGATCCAGGCGAATCCGCAGACATCCTGCGGCGCCTCGAGTGCGAGGTCGCCGAAGGCGAGCGCGCCCACCGTGTCACGGTGCCGTTCTTCCGCGCGGGCGACCTCACCCGGGAAGCCGACCTGGTCGAGGAGGTCGGGCGCATCAGGCGCTATGACCGCATCGCGCCGCGTCTGCCACGCATCGTCGGCCGCGGCCACCGCACCGATGCGCAGCAGATCAAGGAGCGGCTGGCCCGGCGCGCTGCGGATCTCGGTCTGAGCCAGGCCATCACCTACTCCATGGTTCCCGAGAGCGACGCCGACCGTCTGCGCATGGCCGACGACGATCCTCGGCGCGAGGTCGTCAAGCTCGCGCATCCGCTCAGCGAGGAGATGGGCGTGCTCCGGCGATCCATGCTTCCCGGCCTCTTGCGCGCCGCGGCGCACAACCAGGCTCATCAACGGGCCTACGGCGGCCTGTTCGAGTTCGGCCGCACCTACGCGCCGGCTGCGGAGGGGCTGGCCGACGAGCGGGACTGGTTCGCGGCGCTGCTGTTCGGCCAGCCCGAGTCCGATCAGTGGCGCTTGGAGGCGTCTCCGGTCGACTTCTTCACGGCCAAGGGACTGATCGAGGAGCTCGCCGGCACCGCGCGCGTGAGCCTTCAGTCGCATCCCAACTCGGCGCCCTACTTCCATCCCGCTCGCCAGGCGCGCCTACAGAGCGGAGACGACGTGATCGGCTGGGCGGGTGAGGTGCATCCGCTCGTGACCGATGAGTTCGGCGTAAGGGGTCCGGCCGCCGCGGTGGTGCTCGACCTCGACGCGCTGCGCGCGGCAAGCCCCGAGAAGCCCATCCAGTTCGAGGACCTCGTCACGGTGCCCGTCTCCCGGCGCGACCTCGCGCTGATCGTCGACGATGCCGTGCCCGCGGCCCGCCTGCCCGAGGTGGCGCGTTCTGCGGCCAAGCTCGTACGCGACGCGCACGTCTTCGACCGGTATGCCGGGGATCAGGTTCCGGAGGGCAAGGTGAGCCTGGCGCTTCGCCTGGTGATCGCCGATCCGGGCGTCACCCTTACAGATGAAGAGATCGACGCCCAGGTGCGGGCGATTGCCGGCGCCCTCGACGCGGAGCTCGGCGCTACTCTCCGCGAGTGAGCACGATCCACGTCATCGGGGCAGCCGGTTTCGCTGGCGCCCAGCTGGCCGCGTTGGTCAAAGACCACCCCTACTTCGAGCTCGGCCAGATCACCTCGAGGACCGAGGCGGGTAAGTACCTCGTCGATGTCACCCCCGAGTACCGGGTGGGGCGCCAGCTGACCGAGCTCGATCTCGGGGCTATCGCAAAGGACGATTTCGCGGCCGTCTGCTATCCGCACGCCGAGGCCGTGGCCGTCGTGGCGCCGTTGATCGACAGCGGCGTTCGAGTAGTCGACGTCTCCGCGGATCACCGCCTGCGCGACCCCGCCGCGTACGTGGTTCACTACGACTTCGAGCACCCACGGCCCGACCTGCTGGAGATCGCGGTCTACGGGCTGCCCGAGCTCTATCGCGACGCGATCGTGGACGCCCAGCTGGTAGCGAACCCCGGTTGCTACCCGGAGACGGCTCTGCTCGGCCTGCTGCCGATCTGCCGCGACATCTCCCATGTCGTCGTCGATGCGAAGAGCGGGGTGAGCGGCGCGGGCCGAACGCCGACCTCGGTCGTGCACTACTCCCACGTCACCGACAGCATCTGGCCCTACAAGGTGTTCGCGCACCGGCACCAGCCGGAAATCGTCCAGGAGCTCGGCCAGGACCTGATCTTCACGCCGCACCTGCTGCCGGTGGACCGTGGCCTCATGTGCTCGTCGTACGCCCGCGTGGACCGAGAGGCCATCTCCGATCAGGCCACGCTCGATGCGCGC
>JAOTZF010000109.1 GCA_029861485.1 Thermoleophilia bacterium
TCCCGTACGCGGCTCGGCGAGCACCGCGTTCACGCTCGGAAGGTCTCTCCGAGGGTCTCGGCCGTCCATTCAGTCAGCCTGCCAGACCAGGGGAGCCCACGGCTAGGCGACGATCACCCGCACGACGATCGCGAGGCCCGACAGTACGAGCACGAGTGCGATGCCGCGCCGTAGCCACTCCTCGGAGAGCAGGCCGGTCAAGCGGGCGCCTGCCAGGCCCCCCGGAGCGGCGCCCATGGCGCCGGCCACGACCAGGGCCGGGTCTACGCCGGAGCCAACGAGATGGCCTGCGAGCCCCGCGAAACCGAGTGACGCGCCCACGACCTGGTTGGTTCCGACGGCCCGCTCAGGTCGCTGACCGATGATCCGGATCAGAGCCGGGAGGCGCAGCGCGCCGAGGATTAGGCCCACAATGCCGCCGAGCAGGCCGATCGCTGCGCCGACGCCCAGTGCGCGGGTAGCCGTGCCAACACGGCGCTCGCCGGGAGGACCGGCCTTCGGTGGCCTCAGCACCTCGATGGAGCTGTAGAGCAGCACCACCGCGATGGCCGAGAGCAACAGCCGCTCGGAGACCTGGCCGGCGAGAAAGCCGCCGATGAACGCCGCGACCACCGACGGCGGCACCATCCAAGCCGCGACGTGCCAATCGACCCGGCCTGCTCGCGCATGACCGACCGAGGCCGTGGTCGCCGCAACGGCGCTGACGGCGATGTTCGTTCCGGCACCGCTGGCGGCCGAGCCGGCGAAGAGCAGGGTCACGGGCAGGCGGAGGTTGCCCAGCACCAAGCCGAGGAGCCCTCCGATCAGCGCGATGAAGAACGTCGCGAGCGCGTAGACGATCAGCTCGGAGACGGCCCCTCAGGCCTCCACGCTGATCGCGCCCGCCGGCCCCTCCGCAAGCGTGCCGATGACGTGCGCGGGCACATCGCGGACCGCAAGCTCGCGGACCAGCCGGGGGAGTCCGGGAGCCGGCACACTCAACAGCAAACCGCCACTGGTCTGAGGATCGTAGAGCGGGATCAGATCCGTGTCCGAGATCGTCGAGGCATGAGACACCGCCCCACGCAGCGCCTCACCGTTCCGGCCGGCGCCCCCGGGTGCGACCCCTCGCCGTGCCAACTCCGCCACGCCGGGCAGCAGCGGCGCCGCCCGAAGTGCAATCGAGGCGCTGAGACCGCTTGCCCGCGACATCTCGTGCAGGTGTCCGAGAAGCCCAAATCCCGTGACGTCGGTCGCGGCTTCGACGTCCGCCGCAAGGGCAGCCTGAGAGGCCGCCGCGTTGGGCACCAGCATGCTGCGCACGGCGGCCCCCAGGGGGTCGGGCTCTCCAGCCGCGACCGCGATTCCGGTGCCGAGAGGCTTGGTCAGCACGAGCCGGTCGCCGGCCCGCGCCCGGTCATTGCGCATCAGCCGATCAGGGTCGGCCGTGCCGATGGCCGCGAGGCCGTATTTGACCTCAGGGTCGTCGATGCTATGCCCCCCGAGAACGGGGCAGCCCATATCCGCCGCCGCCGCGGCCCCACCGCGCAGGATGTCACGGAGACCTTCGGCGCCGTCGTCACGCGGATAGGCGACGATCGCAAGCCCGAACACCGGGCGACCGCCCATGGCGAAGATGTCGCTCACCGCGTTGGTCGCGGCAATCGCCCCGAACGTCGCGCCATCGGCAACGAGCGGCGTAAAGAAGTCCAGAGAGCCGATCAGGGCGATTCCCGGCTGCAGCCGGTAGGCGGCACCGTCGTCGAAGCCCTCCGGTCCGACGAGCACCGCGGGGTCATCGCATCCGGGGAGTCCCGCCAGGACCTCGCCGAGAAAGTCGGGCGGTAGCTTGCATCCGCACCCCGCCCCACGGGCTCCTGAAGGTTCTATGGCCGCCCAGCGGTCAGTCACCGCCGGGAGTGTCTCAGAGACCTGCGGGCGCGGGCCGGCTACCGGAGGACGAGAGTGATCTTGTAGCGCAGGTTCTGTCGACCGCTGACGACCATTGCCGCGCAACGCCCCTTGGGCAGCTTGCGTCTGATGACCGCCGGCCTGCCGCGTCTACCGGCTCCGGCCGCGATGCGCCGGCCGTTGCAGTGGAGCCTGACCCCGAGGCGCCGGGCGCCCGTGCGATTCAGGGCCTTGACCACGATCCGCGTCGGCCGCGCATTCGACATGTTGAACCTGACCGCCTGCTGCTGGCGCGGCTTCAGCTGCGAGGTGCGGCTCACGCGAGCCGGCTCGTCCCGACGCGGGCCCGGAGCGCTTTCTGAGCCCTGCACGCCAAAGGCCTGCGACCAGTAGATCGGCCCGCTTCCCGGCGCCTTCACGGCTCCCACCCCGACCGCGTTGTAGCGCGGGTTGTCGAGATTCTCGCGGTGCCCCGGTGAGTTGATCCAGCCCTGCATGACTTGGCCGGCGCTGGTGTAGCCGAAGGCGATGTTCTCAGCCCACGAGCTACCGCGATAGCCGCAGGCGAGCAGACGCTCACCGGTCGATCGGCTCGCGGGCGCCGCATCCTCGTGACTGAAGTAGTCGTAGCGGGCCATATGGCCGGACTTCCACATCGCGGCCTTGGTGAGAGTCGGTGACCGGCTCACACGGGAAAGGCCCCGCTTTCCCCGGTAGTCGTTGACGAGCTTCACGATCTCGTCGGCGAGCTTCGGCTTCTTCGTGCCCCAGGACGCCCCGCCGAACGTGCACCCCGCGGCATGTGCGCCGGAGGGAGCGACAGCAGGGGCCGCGATGACGAGCATTGCGATTAGCACTCCGAGAATACGAGCGAAGTGGGTCGGGTTACGGAGCACGACGGCGAGGATTCCGTCGTATCGGCTCTGGGGAAAGCCTAAAAGAGCGGACCTAACGAACCGCTCACTGTTTATTCCCAGTGCCGGCACGGAATCACGGCGCACTGACAACTCGTCAGGTGAGCGTCGACTCGTCAGGTGGGAGCCCGCCATGCGACGAGGCGAGTCTGTCGGCGCCTCACGCGGGCTCCATGGCCGTTGGTGCGCCGCGAGAGGTGCCATCAAGCGCCCGTAGGGCAGCGGAGCGGCGTAGGAATCGAACCTACCGGGTGGGGCGTAACCCCTCCCCGCTCGTTTTGAAGACGAGTCGGGCCACCAGGCCCCGGCCACTCCCTGCGCCTGAGTCTATTTCGGCACGTCGACGAGGCTTTCGATCCGCGGGTCCGGCCTGAGATGATCCCGCGCGGTGACCGAGGAGACGATCGATGCATGAGGGCAGCCGCAGGGCGGTGATCGCCGCGCTCCTCGCCAACGCCAGTATCGCCGTGGCGAAGTTCGTGGGCGCCGCTGTCACCGGGTCGTCCGCGATGCTCGCCGAGGGGATCCACTCAGTCGCCGACACCACCAACCAGGGCATGTTGCTCTACGGCGGGAGCCGGGCGAAGAGGGCGCCCACGCCGCAGCACCCGTTCGGCTACGGACGGGAGCGCTACTTCTGGGCGTTCATGGTGGCGCTGGTGCTCTTCAGCCTCGGTGGCCTCTTTGCGGCCTACGAAGGCCTCCAGAAGCTCCAGCACCCCCACGAGGTGGAGTCTCCGGAGTGGGCGATCGGGATCTTGCTCGTCGCGATCGTGATCGAGAGCCTCGCCGTCCGGGTGGCGATCAGAGAGGCCAATCGCATACGCGGTGCGTCGGGCTGGGTGAGATTCATCCGGCGCTCCAAGAACCCCGAGATCCCGGTGATCCTGCTCGAGGACCTCGGCGCGATCAGCGGTCTGGTTCTGGCAATCTCCGGCATCTCGCTGACGGTGATCACGGGCGAGCCGCGATTCGACGCAATGGCGACCTTCTTGATCGGCCTGCTGCTCATCACGATCGCGGTCTTCCTTGCGCTGGAGCTCAAGAGCCTGCTGATCGGCGAGGCGGCCGGCGCAGACGACCAAGTAGCGATCAAGAATGCGATCGAGGGCTCGGTGGACGTGCTGCGCCTGATCCATATGCGAACCCAGCACCTCGGCCCCGACGAGCTGCTGGTGGCGGCAAAGGTTGAGTTTGCGCACGACCTCAGCACCAAGCAGCTCGCCGACGCGATCAACGCCGCGGAGGTGCGGCTGCGCGAGGCGGTTCCCACCGCGCGAGTCGTGTACTTGGAGCCTGACCTGCTTCTTGCCTAAACGACGCAGAGCGCTCGTATCGTGAGCGTTTCGCGACTGCCAACCGACACGTCGGGTGTTACAGCGGCTGGTAGCCTGACTCACATGGCGAACCGCAGTTACGGTCAGTACTGCGGCCTTGCGCTTGCACTCGATCGCATCGGTGACCGCTGGACGCTTCTCATCGTGCGCGAGCTCCTGCCGGGGCCCGCTCGCTTCGGCGAGTTGCACCAGGCGCTGCCGGGAATCGCCACGAATCTGCTGAGCCGCAGGTTGCGCGACCTGGAGGAGGCGGGCCTGCTGGAGCGGACCACCCTGCCGGCACCGGCGAACGTCCCGGTCTACGAGCTGACGGCCCTCGGCCGAGGCCTCGGGCCGGCGGTGCGCGAGATCTCGCTCTGGGGCGTGCGCTTCATGGAGGACGCGGAGTTCCGGCGCCCAGCGAACCCGCGCTCGATGATCATGGGCATGAGCGTGTTGGCATCGACGCTGCCGCTGGAGGGCCTCGACTCAACCCTCCATCTGCTGGTCGACGGATACGACATCTCGATCGTGATTGACGGCGAGAAGGCCGCCTTCTCTCTCGGCGCCCCGACGGAGCCCGATGCCCTCATCGAGACCGACTACGAGCCGCTGGTTGCCGTGGTCAACGGCCGCGCGACCCCCGATGAGCTGATCGCCGACGGTCAGATCGTGATCGGCGGTGACGCCGATGCCGTAGTGAGCTTCTTCGAGCTCTTCCGCCGGGCGCGCGAGTCGATGACCGTTTCCGCCTAGGCGGGCTCCGCCCTCACGATGCGCTAGTTCAGCGCTGAGGCGAGCGCAGCCAGCAGGCGAGCGTTCTGCTGCGCCAGTCCAACGGTGATGCGCAGCGCGTCCGGAGCCCCGAAAGGCCCCGCGGGACGCACGATCACGCCCAGCCTCAGCAGGGCATCGTTGACGGCGTTTGCGCGCTCCGCGGTCCCCATCGGCACCAGGACGAAGTTCGCGGCCGACGGCAGCGGCTGGAGCCCAAGCGCGCTCAAACCCGACGCGAGCATGGAACGCTCGGTAGCGATTTCGTCCATCCGCCGGCTGAGGTGCTCGGGCGCGGACCGCACGCTTGCGAGCGCCGCGACCTGGGCGGGGCCCGTCACATCGAAGGCGTTTCGGACCTTGGCGAGACCGGCGAGCAGCTTCGCGGGGCCGAGCACGTATCCGACCCGGAGGCCCGCCAACCCGTACGCCTTGCTGAAGGTGCGGAACACCGCCAACCGGCGTCCGTCACGCAGCAGCTCCGCCCCGTCATGTCCCCCTGGGGGCAGGTACTCGAAGTAGGCCTCATCAAGCAGAGGCATCACATGGCCGGGAAGGCGATCCAAGAAGCCCTCGAGATCGGTCGCGGCGACCGCGCCACCGGTCGGATTGTTCGGGCTCACCACCACGGCGAGCTTGGTGGCGGGCGTGATCGCCGCCAACAGTGCGTCCAAGTCGTAGGAGCCGTTCCTGGCGAGCTCGGCGGTCTGAATCTCGCCGCCCTGGGTGAGCGTCGCGAGCCGCCACTGGACGAACGACGGCCAGCCCAATGCCAGAGCGTCACCCGGATCGAGCGTGGCGCGACAGATAGAGGTGATGAGGCCGTCGATGCCGGCGCCGACCATGATCTGATCGGTTGGCAGGCTCAGCCGCTCGGACAGGGCGTCCCGAAGCGCCCAGGCCCCGGGATCCGGATAAAGACGCTGATCCTCCGCGCAGTCCCGGATCGCCTGGACAGCGGCCGGGAACGGAGGCCATGGGCCCTCGTTGCTGGCGAGCTTCACGACCGAGTCGAGGCCAAGCTCCTGCTTCACCTCGTCGATGGGCCGGCCGGGCTGGTAGGGCTGCACCACCTCGAGCGCGGGACGGAGCAGGTTGGGCGGCAGGTCCGGCATCGGCCGGGAGGCTAGCTGGCCATCTCCCGCGGCGGGGCGGGCCTCGCCTCGACGAAGCCCTCGAGCGAGAACAGCGCGAGCTGGCGCTGATTGCTCAGCCCGGTCACACCCACCCCCAGCAGCCGGAGCGGCTCGTCGCGAGTACGAAGCGCCGCGCCGATCAGCTTGGCTGCGGCCCGCCAGATGCCCACGGGGTCATCGGTCGCGTGCGTCAGGGTTTGCGCGCGGGTGATGGTGGTGAAGTCCGGGTAGCGCATCTTCACCGTGACCGTGCGCGCGTAGCGGCCCTT
>JAOTZF010000110.1 GCA_029861485.1 Thermoleophilia bacterium
TCCCAGCCGAGGAGAGTCGAGTCGACGGTCTCGCCGAGAACGCCGATGACGACGAAGAGGATCGCTGCGACGATTGCGATGATGCTGTACTGGCGTCGCAGGTAGGCTTGCGCGCCCTCCTGGATCGCTCCGGCGATCTCCTGCATGCGCTCGTTGCCAGCTGGCTGACGCAACAGGTAGGCGGTCAGCCCTATCCCGTATGCGACCGCGATCAGGCCAGCGACGATCGCCAACCACACTGTGTTGTCCGACATGAAGTCGGCCACGAGCTCTCCTCCGGTTCTTGTGCGGGAAGGCGACTCTCACGAAAGAGCGGGCGGCACAAGGCGCGCGGGCGGTCGCCGGCGCGGTTTTCTATCACACCGTTTCGGCCGATGGGGGCGAGATTCGCGCGCCCTCGAGCGCATCGGCGCAGTGGGGATCAATGTCCCTCGGAACGCGCGGAATCACCCACTCGAGAAGGCGCCGCACGCGGTCCACGTTCTGCCCGAAGACCCTCACGACCTCATCGGCGATGACCTCGGGGACGTCCTGCCTCCCGTCGAGCCCAGCGTCGTAGTCGGTCACCAGCGCCACGGTTGCGTAACAGAGCTCGAGCTCCCGGGCGAGGATCGCCTCGGGATAGCCGGTCATGCCGACGACCTCCCACCCCATCTGCGAGAACCATCGACTCTCTGCTCGGCTGGAGAAGCGCGGCCCCTGGATTACGACCAGCGTGCCCGACGGGTGGACGGAGATACCGAGCTCCCGGCAACCATCGATGAGCAGCCCTCGAAGTACCGGCGAGTAGGGTTCCGCCGCAGCGATGTGCGTCACCCCGGGACCGTCGTAGAACGTGTCGGCGCGGCCACCCGTGCGATCCACGAACTGGTCGCACACCACGAAGTCGCCGATCCCAACGCCGGGCTGCAGGCTGCCGGACGCGCAGGGGCCGAGCACCCAGCGCACGCCCAGCTCTTTCATCGCCCAAACGTTCGCACGGTAGTTGATGCGGTGCGGAGGAAGCTCGTGCATGAGTCCGTGGCGGGGCATGAACGCCACCGTCCGCCCCGCGAGCTCGGCGATGAACGCCGGCGATGACGGCCGCCCGTAGGGGGTCTGGACCTCAACCTCCCGGACGTCGTCGAGGAAGCGATAGAAACCCGACCCGCCGAACACCCCGATCTCGGCGGAGGCGGACACCTCAGCCGTCCCGTCGGCTGCCCGGCGGAACCCACAAGCGGCTCGCGGCGTCACCTGCTTCGGGCCGGTCGGTGGCGGGCGGCGGCTGCGCGGCGGCCGGATCGACCGTCTCTGCCTCACCCGTGGACTCATCACCGGCGGGGGCGGCAGCCGCCTGGGTGGCCTGCACGTAGGCCATCTTGATGACGCGCAGCGGCTCTTGGAAGACCTTTGCCTCCTCGGTGCCGACCTCTCGCTCGACGACGCCCACGAGGGCGCTCGCCCCTTCGATTGCCTGCTTTGCCTGTGCGAGATCGCGCCCCTCGTCGCCGAGTGGGCCAAAGCCCAGGCGGATCCCCGCCGAGTCGATCAGGGTCGCGAGCGACTGCAAGAGGATGTCCCGCACGTCCGTCTTGGCCAGCTGCGCCGCGAATCTCTCGGCGAGCTCCTCCTCGCTCGGGACCTCGCCAGTTGTCGTCTCGTCGCTCATTGCGTTGCCACCACCTTCATTGCTTCCAGGGCCTCCTGCGCCGAGGTTCGGGTCCGCGCGACGCTTCGGGCCACGATGGCCGCGGGATCGCCGGTCGACGCCAACAGGGCCCGTTGCCGCTGGGCGCCGTTTCCCTCGCTCAACATCCTTGCGATGGGCGCCAGGAAGGGCCCGATGCCGAGCGCTTCGTGCCGATCCTCCGACCACATCAGCAAGGCCTCGATCGCCGCCGCGGTGGAGCGGGCCACCCCGCGATCGAGGTCGATCATCTCGCCCTCCAGACCATGGCGCTGCGCACGCCAGAGGTTCTCCTCGATGACCCCGCGCTGATGAGCGGGCAGGGCGCGCCCGTCGTCGTAGTCGCGACAGAACCCGGCGACACACGCCAGCCCGAGCGCGGCGATCGCCAGCGCTTCGGCCGCCTCGCTCTGCCCATCGCAGATGCGGATCTCGACCGTGCCGTAGGAATGATGCGGCCTCACGCTCCACCAGATCTGCGTGCTCTCGAGGATCGCCCCGGTTCGCGCGAGCAACTCGACGAAGTCCGCGTACTCACGCCAGTCTCGGAACGCGTCGGGAATGCCGCAGCGCGGAAAGCTCCTGGTGAAGATCTGGGTGCGGGCGGAATGGAGTCGGGTGTCGCGGCCCAGGTACACCGGGCTGTTCGCGGAGAGTGCGAGCAGCTCCGGCAGCACACTCCGAAGGGCGGTCGACACGGCTACCGCCCGATCAGCCCCCTGCACGCCGACGTGAATGTGCACCGACCAGGTGTTGTTGATCCAGGCGATGTATCCGAGCTCGCCCTCCACGCGGGCGTAGTGCGGGGTGTCGATGATCTGCTGTTCCTGCCACGGGCTGAACGGGTGCACACCCGTGATGCCGATGGCGATCCCGAGGCGCTCGGCGAGCTCGATGAGCTGCAGGCGCCCCTCGACCATCTCGCGCGCCGCGGCAGCGAACGTGTCGTTCTTACCGGTCTTGACCTCGATCTCGCTCGAGATCAACTCGCCTGCGAGGCGATCCGCGAACGGCTCGTCAGCCGCGCCGCGCAGATCCTCGAAACGGCTGACGAGGGCGAGGCTGCCGGGGTCGAGGAGCTGATACTCCTCCTCGATTCCGACGGTGAAATCGCTCGATCGCTCGAAACGCTCGGCCACGCCGGCCAAGAGTGTGGCCGCTGCCTGGTCGCCGGTGCTGGACACCGCGCCGAGTGTACCTAAGGCCTCCGCGGCCTCGTCGGGATCAGGTCAGGTAGAAGTAGAGCGCGTACAAGAGCTCCACGGCCGGGCTCGACGTGTGCACGGTCACGTCCGACGGCACGTTCAGCAAGGCGTCCGAGTAGTTGAAGATGATCTTCACGCCGAGCGAGACGAGATCATCCGCCACGGCCTGAGCGGCGCTCGACGGGATGGCGAGCACGCCCACCAGCACCTCGTCCTGCTCGATGATCTCCGACAGCTCGTCGTAGTGACGAACGACGTTGTCGCCGAGCTCCATGCCCACCTTGTCGGGATCGACCTCGAAGATCGACGAGATCCGGAAGCCGTGGTCACCGAAGACGCTCGAGGTGGCGATCGCCTGACCGAGAGGACCCGCGCCGAACAAGGCGATGTTGTATTGCCCGGCCGTCCCCAGAATGCGTCGAATCTGGGTGATCAGCATCTCGATGTCGTAGCCGACACCACGCTTGCCGAACTTCCCGAAACCGGACAGATCTCGACGGATCTGAGTCGGATTGATGTTCGTGTACTCCGAGATGGCCTGCGACGAGATGTTCGTCTTGCCCATCTTCCCAGCCTGGGTGAGCACTTGGAGGTATCGAGACAGCCGGGAGGCCACCCCCAGGGTCAACTGCGAGTCGAGATCGTCCATGTCGCTTCTGTAGCTTGTGACCGGAAGCACAAACTACTCTCTCGCCTAGCTTGTGCGCAAAGTCAGATCACTCCGAACCAAGGGCGAATGGCGGGCTCTGGGCGCTGAGTGGACGCCCGTCCGGCCCGCGGGCGGTCACCCTCAGACGGAAGGTGCCCCCGGGTAGCGGAGTCCCATCCGCGAGGCGCTGGCTAAGAACGAACCGGTAGTCGCCCGCGGGCCAGTCGGCCGGCTGCTTGTCTCCTGAGACCAGCAGCGGAGTGCCGCCACGAGGCGGCACGAGCCACATCCGCACGGTGTGAAGGCGCACGGCCCTCAGACGATTGTCGCCGACGGACTGGCCGCCGATCTTGAGGGACACCTGCGCGACGCCACCACGCACACGCACCTTGGGCACACGAAGCGATCTCTTGCCGACGTGCACCGGCTTGTCGAAAACCACCGGAGCCCTGCCCACGATGCGCGCTTGCGAATCGCGCACCACCAGCTGGCCCAGGTCGTCACCGGGCTGCGCGCTGACGGCGGGTCGCAAACGGGCAGTCGAGAAGCCGGGCCCGATGCGGCGGGCAGGCCCGAGCTCGATCGACTCTCCGCCCAGCGTATCCAAGGTCAGTGTGAAGCGATCGGCGCCCGACAGAGAACGCAGTCGTACGCTCGCGGTGGGTCGCCCCTTCTCGTCCGCGGCCATGGTGACGACCGCCGGAGAGATCACGACCTTGCCGGCGGCTGTCTCGGTCACGACACCTGCGCCCTGGTCTCGCACCCCCCCCTCCGAGAGGCGGCGCGAGTTCGCGACCATCAGGCTCTTGACGTCAGCTGGGCCGAGACCGGGCCGATCGATCCGAATCCGGAGCGCGCGCGCGGCGGCCTCTGCCGCGGCGGCGCTGGTACCCGTGAGCGGAGCCGCTCGAGGCGAGTCCTGGTCGGGGAACGCCGCCTCGACTCCGACCGCGGGGGCCAGCAGGTGGGGCACCCCCCGGCCGTCGCCCGACGGCCCGCGCGAGGAGAAGCTCGCCACGTCTTGCGCGACCTGCGCTTGCGACCGGCTGACGAAACGAACCCCGACGCGATCACGCCCGGCGAGGAGTTCCCTCAACGCCGCGCCCTGCCGCGGGCCCATTCCGACGACGGGAAGCGGCCAGTCCGCCCCGTCGGGCAATCCAGGGAAGACGCCCGAGCCCTGCTGATCCCACACCGCGAGCGCAGCGGCACCCGCCGCCGCGGCCGATCGAGCCTTCTGCTTGAGGGAGCCGCCGCCACGCAGCACGACCGCCAGACGCCCCGCGACCACGCTGCGCCCCTGGTCGTCGGTGTACTCATCGAGCGTGTCACCTCGGACGAGCAGGCCATCCGACTCCACCATTCGCACCGGGATCGACCGCGCGGGCGGCGATCCTCCGATCAGCGGTAGGGGATCGGTCCGTGCCTGGGCGCCACCGATCTGGATCTGCAGCTCCGTCGTTCGCGCGGAACGGCCGGCGCTCAGACCGCCGACGACCAGCGCGCCCCTGGCGGCAGCCGGTCCCCCGATGGATCCGGCGCGCGAGAACGTCGGGCCGTCGTTACCGGCCGGGGCGACCACCACGGTGCCGAGTCGATCGGCGGCGTCGATCGCCGCGCTCACCGGGTCGTATCCGCCGCCGTCGAACCCGCGAGCCAGTCCCAGCACGACCACCTCGGGCGCATCGCCGATGTCGCCGTCGCCGTTGGGGTCCATCGCGCGCTCCATCGCCGCCAGCACGCGATCGGTCCGCGCGAGCGGCCGAAGCCGCCCGTCCACCTGCTCTGCGGCAAGGACGCGGTAGGCGAGCAGGCGCGGCCGCCTCTCAGGGGGCAGCTCGGCGAGCGCCCCCGAGCGCAGGATGATGCTCGCCATCTGCGTGCCGTGCGGCTCGACCTCCGCATTCTCGGTCAACAGCGTCGGGTCGTCGTCCCGCTCCACGAGGTCGGCTCCGCCGATGATCGGATACGTAACGCCGACCCCGCCGCCGAGCCATGGGTGGGTCGGATCGATTCCGCCGTCGATGAGAGCGATATGCGCCGGCCCGACCGCCGCCGGCTCCGCCGTGGCGCCAACCGGTGCGCTCGGGCTCACGCTCGACGGCTCGGCGGCGGGAGCCAGATACGTAACCGGGACGACCGCCTTGACGGCGGGCAGGCGTGCCAGAGCGGCAAGGCGCCCGGTCGGCACTCTCACTCCGAGACCATTGACCAGCATCCGGTACCTGAAGGTGACGACCCCGCCGATGCCGATGATGCTCTGCTCGAGTTGCTGCTGCTCGTTCGAGATCTCCCGAGCGCGGGCCGCGCGGGCCGAGGGGGCGGCGCGAGCGGCCGAAGGCTCCTCGAACACCAGGATCGCGGACTCGGTGGCGCTCGGCGGTGGCAGCTCCGGGGTCCGGTAGGCGTCGAGGACGTCGTGCCACGCCGCGGCCGAGGCAAGCGCGCGAAGCTCGGGTACGGCCGTACCGGGGGCGGTCTCGTCGGCGGTCACGATCGGGGCGCTCACCATCAACGTGGCGGCGGCCGCGAGTCCGGCCCTGCGCGACCAGCGGCGTGCCCGCGTCATGCCGCGATGCCTCCCGGTGGCGTCGTGGCGATCGCGTCCATCCCGATGTACTCCGGATAGGGAATCGGAGCGGTGAATTGGGCGGCGGCGCCGATCATGGCGGCGTTGTCGGTACACAGTGAGAAATCAGGCATGGCGACCCGTAGACCATTGCACGACGCGGCCTCGTGGACGAGCACGCGTAACCGACTGTTTGCAGCCA
>JAOTZF010000112.1 GCA_029861485.1 Thermoleophilia bacterium
CGAACCAGACCGGAAGGAACTCCTCGCAGTTCGGGAGCATCACGCTCACGGACTCGCCCTGCTCGAGCCCGAGGCCCGCAAGGCCGTTGGCCACCCGGTTCGCTCGCTCGTTGATAGCGGCGAAGCTGATCCACTCGCCGTCCTCGTAGCGCATGTACGGCGCGTCGCCGAGCTGGTCGGCGCGCTCACGCAGGATGTGCGGCAGCACCCACCGGGCGGGGTCTTCGTGCCGGTACCAATCGCTCCACTCAGCGTGCTGAGGCATCGTGCAGAGCCTAGCCCGAAGCGCCTGCCGCTAAACGGCGCTCAGCCGCGGGCGAAGGCAACGGCCTCATCGATGAGGCCTTCCCACAGCTCGGTCGCGTCACCCCGCACGTGCGCCCACTCGCGAAAAACGCGGCCGGCCGGGGCGAACGGCTCGGCCACGCCGCTCCGGATCAGGTCGGTGACGCGCTCCTCGGGCAGCTTGACGATCAATCCGTCGCCCCCGTGATGGGGCGCCGCGGCGAACCGCTCGCCCACTCGCAGGCAGTCGAAACGCATCAACGTGCCGCGGTCGATGTCGGTTTCGCCCAGCAGCGGGTCGACGAGCCGCCAGAATCGATCTTTGGAGCTTTCGTCAACCATGGCGCGCACGACCGAAGCTAGCGCGATCCGCTGGGCGCCGCCGCACGCTGGTTCACATTCGTCGGTCCAATGAGCTTGCGCGAGAGCCCTGCGCATCGGCCCGAGCTCGTCCCTCTGAGGAGCGGCGGGCTGGTTGGCGACGTGAAGGGCTGGCCGGCCGGCTCGAGCCGGCCGAAGGCTAGGAGGATTCGAGGTCGGGAACCGGCGTCGGCCGCCCGGTCTGATCGATCGCCACCAGGGTGAACTGGCCGCGCGTGCAGAGCTCGCGTCCCTGACCGATGGGGTCCTCCCGGAAGGCCTCGACCTTGACCTTCATGCTCGTGCGCCCAACCGACTCCACCTCGGCCAGCAGATCGATCAAGTCGCCGACCTTCACCGCGACGGCGAACTCGATGCGGTCGATGGCCGCCGTGACGACGACGCTCCGCGCGTGTCGCATGGCGGCGTAGCCGGCGGCCTTGTCCATCCAGGCGACCATCGTGCCCCCGAAGAGGTTGCCCTGCGGGTTGCTGTTGGTCGGGAAGACCGATTCCAATACGTGAGCCTTCATCTTCCGGGCACCTCGCGTTCATAGAAGGGGGGTTGAGGCTATCCGGACGACGGCTCGCGTGCGGGCTGCGGTCATGCACGTGCAGCTACACTCAGCACCCCGAGCATCTGGGGGACAGCTATGGCGCCCAAGTTCGTCCGAAAGAGCTTCGAGCAGATGGACGCCCGCGGCGGCGGAGTCGTGAAGCTTGCGCGAAAGAGCCTCGGCGTCAGTGCGTTCGGGATTCAGGTCTTCGATTTCCCGCCCGGGGCGTCGACGCCTCTCCACGACGAGTCGCCGAGCGGCCAGGAGGAGGTCTACGTCGGGCTGGCCGGCTCCGGCTGGGTCGAGGTCGAAGGAGAGCGGGTGCCGCTCGAGGCGCGAACCGCCGTCTTCGTGCCACCGGGCGTGATGCGCACGACAGTGGCTGGCCCAGAAGGCCTGAGCTTTCTCGCCGTCGGCGCGGCGCCACATCCCCAGAGCCGAGCCAACCCAAAGTTCGACTGAGCCACGTCCGGCGTCATCGGCTAGCGTCCGTCCAACCGGCCCGAGGGGGGGTGCCGTGAAACGCAAGGAGTTCGAAGCGGAACTGGCCAAGCTCCAGGTCGAGCTCGCCAAGCTGCAGTATTGGATCGCGGAGCACGGCCTCCGGGTCGCCGTGATCTTCGAGGGGCGCGACACGGCTGGCAAAGGCGGGGTCATCCGCCGTATCACCCAGCGGCTCAACCCGAGGGTGGTTCGCATCGTGGCCCTGCCGAAGCCGACCGAGCGGGAGCAAGGGCAGTGGTACTTCCAGCGCTACGTCCCTCACATGCCCGCCGCTGGAGAGCTCGTGCTCTTCGACCGCAGTTGGTACAACCGCGCCGGCGTCGAGCCGGTGATGGGTTTCTGCACTCAGGAGGAGCATCAGCGGTTTCTCCGCCACACGCCGACCTTCGAGCGGATGCTGCTCGATGACGGCATCATCCTGATCAAGTACTGGCTCGAGGTCGGACCCGAGACGCAGCGCGAGCGCCTGGCGCAACGGATCGACGACACCACCAAGCACTGGAAGGTGAGCCCCATCGATCTGGAGGCCCAGTCGCGGTACTACGACTACTCGCGGGCCCGGGACACGATGTTCGCGCACACCGATACCCCCGAGTCTCCGTGGCACGTCGTGCCCTCAGACGATCAGCGCGCGGCGCGTCTGAACTGCGTCAGCCATTTGCTCAGCCTGATCCCCTACAAAACGGTCACGCGCGAGGAGCTCGTACTTCCCGACCTACAAGATGCCGGGGACTACTCGGTGCCCGAGGCCCCGCGGAACGAGGTGCCGGACCTCTACGGCCAGCGCACATAGCGCAGGAACAGGTAGCTGTCCTGCTCGAGCACCTGCAGTAGCCGTAGCCCGCGGCGCTCGGGCAGCGCTACGCCGCGAAGGATCCCGATCGGGTCGCCACCAACGAGGCTCGGGGCGATGGTGAGATTGAGCTCGTCGATCAGATCGAGGCCGTACAAGATGCCGTTGATGCTGGGGCCGCCCTCGAGCAGCGCTACCTCGTGGCCGCGCGCGCGAAGCTGACCGAGGGCCGCCGCGAAGTCGATCCGGCGGCCGCCGAGCGCGATCACGTCGGCGTGCTTGCGCGCCTGGGCGAGGCGCTCTTCGTCGGCCTCCGGCGTAGTGATGACGATGGGTCGCGATTCGGCATCGGTGAAGAACGGCGCCGACCAGTCGAGATTGACGCTGCCGGTGATCACGGCGATCGGCGGGACCTCCGCCTGGCCGCGCGAGACCCGCGCCGCTCGCACCTCGGCGCGGGGTCGCGCCGGGCCGTAGCCCTCGGCGCGCACCGTGCCCGCCGCGACCAGGATCACGTCGGCCACGCCGCGGAGCTGATGGAAGACCTCGCGGTCGGCGTCGCTTCCCAGCCCGCCGGACTTGCCCTCCACCACCGCCGCGCCGTCGACGCTCGCAATCATGTTCAGGAGCACCCATGGGCGGTCGTCCGGTGGGGTGCGATCGGCGGCAACGGCCTCCGCCGCGTCGACATGCTTCTCGGACGGTGGAAGGAGCCGGCGCACCGTCAGGCGAGGCTCACGGCCGAGAGCCCGACGGTGCCCGGTCCACCATGGGTACCGATGGTCGGCCCCAGCTCGAACGTGTACTCGATCGACGCCTGCGGCCGCGTCTCGCGCACCATCTGCGCGACGCGGCCGACCGCCTCAGGGCGCTGCGCATGGCCGATGGCAACGCGCAAGGGGGTGTCGGCGGGAGTGCTTTCCGCGAGGGCAGCAGCCAGGGCGGGGATCACCTTGTGCGCCCCGCGAACCTTGCCGACCGAGCTCACCTCGCCGTCGGCCACCTCGAGGATCGGACGTACCTTCAGCAAGGAGCCTGCCATGTATTGGGCTCGGCCGATGCGGCCGCCCCGCTGTAGGAACTCGAGGCTCTCGAGCGTGAAGAGAGTCAGGCAGTTGGCGCGGAAGTGGTCGACTTGGGCCTCGATACCGGCGAGGGTGGTCCCCGCCTCCAGCATCTCCTGAACGCGGGAAATGAGCAGCGACAGTCCGCACGCGATCTGCCCCGTGTAGATCACCGAGATGCGGTCAGCGCCCATCTCGCGCGCGGCGGCCCGAGCCGCCTCGGCAGTGCCGGAGACGCGCTCGGAGAGGTGAAGTGCCACGATGTACTCGCGCTCGGCCAGCGCCTCGCGGTAGAGGTCCGCGAGCTCGGCGCTCGACGGCTGGGCGGTGGTGGGCATGACGCTCGTGGTGGACAGTCGCGCGTAGAACTCCTCGGGAGTGATGTCGACTCCGTCTTTGAAGCTCTCCTGGCCGAAGTTGATCGTCAGGGGGCAGACGCGCACGTTGTCGGCACGGAGCGAGGCGGGGAGATCCGCGCCCGAGTCGGTGTAGATGGCGGTGTTGGCCACGCTGAGGGCTGCGGTGCGATCGATCACTCCGCTCCAATCTGGAAGGCGTGTCGGGTGAGGCCTGCCCGGTGCGCCTCCACCTCGAGGTCCGGTGCGACCGAGCGCACCCAGTCTTCCACTTCGTTCGCGCCGGCCTCGACACCTTCGCCGATGAGCACGGTGACCAAGCCGATCCCGTCGGCGAGCAGCGTACGAACGGCGTCCTTGAGCGCCGCCTCCGGTTGATCGACTTCCGCCGGGACGCTCGCCGCAGCCACGTCTTCGGCGAGCTCGGTCATCTCGGCCACCCGCAGGTCGCGGCCGCCCGGCCCGTCGAGGGCCACGAGGCACGCGAGCGCAGCCGGGAGCGACGGCGCGTGGATCAGCGACGAGCCGTGCTCATCGACGATCGCCCCCACCTGCTCGGCGTGATCGCCGTATGCGACTACGACGGTCGAGGCCGGCGCGGCCTCCGCGATGACCTTCTGCAGCTCGGCGATGTCGAGCACCGGTCGCGCTCCAAGGCCGGCCGCGATTCGCCCGAGCTGCTCTGTCTCGACCATCATCACCGCAGTGGCGCCCTCGGCGGAAACGACGCCGAGCCGCCTCGCGATCCGGGCGGACCGCTCGGCCTCCTGCTCGCGCATGTCGTCGACGTTGAGGCCGTCGACGCGGGCGAGCGCCTCTGCCTCGCCGACCGCACGGCTCGGCTGGTCGGTGTGGATATGGACTTTCGCCTGCCGCGCATCGCCCATCACCAGCAGGCTGTCGCCAAGCGGCACCAGCCGGCCCTCAAGCGCCGCGAGGTCCAGATCCTCGCCGTCCAAGACGAAGGTCGTGCAGTAACGAAAGCGCGACGGAGGATGATCGTTCGCCGAGGACGACAGCTGGGCGGTGTCTTTGGGGACCGCGATCTCTCGCCCCTCGAGATGGGCCGCGATGCCGTCCACGATCACGGCGAGCCCCAACCCGCCGGAATCGACGACCTGGGCTTGGGCGAGGACCGGAAGTAGGTCGGTCGTTTCCTCGACGGCATGCCATCCGCCGCCCAAGGCGGCCGCGAGCACCTCGGTGAGGGCGGCCTTGCGATCGGTGCGCTCGGCTGCCTCGGCCATGCGTCGGGCCACCGTGAGCATGGTGCCCTCCACGGGCTCGCGCACCGCCGTGTACGCGGCGTCAGCGGCGCGCCGGAAGGCGGTCCGAGCGGCCGCGCCATCGAGACGGTCTACCTCGGCCAGTGCTTCAGCGGCTCCCCTCACGAGCTGCGAGAGGATCATTCCGCTGTTACCACGCGCGGCGACGAGGGTGGCCCGAGCGATGTGATCCGCCCTCTCGCCGACCCCGCCCGACTGTGCCGCCCCGGCGGCGGCGCTGAGGGTGATGAGCATGTTGGTCCCGGTGTCGCCGTCGGCGACCGGGAAGACGTTCAGGTCGTTGATCTCAGCGGCGCGCGCGGCAAGCGCACGATGAGCGGCGGTGAGCGCTGCCGCGACCGGGTCGAGCGCGCGTGCATCTTTGGTCGTCATGGGTCAGACGGCGGTCCAGGACTGGCGACTCCAACGAGGCCGGGGTATCGCCGAAAGTCTGTACTCAGTGATAGGTGGGAGTAGACGGCAGCAGCAGCACTCTCGCCATCCAGTTGGGCATCCACCAATTCCACTTGCCGAACAAGGAGACGAAGGCCGGCAGCAGCATTCCCCGGACGACTGTGGCGTCGAGGACGATGCCCACCGCCAGTCCGGTGGCGAAGACCTTCACCTCGGTCTGCGGGCCCGAGGCGAGCACGACGAAGGCTCCGAACAGAATGAGCGATGCGGCAGTAACCAGGCGACCGGTCGTGGCGATGCCGGAGACCACGGCGGCGTCGGTGTTCCCGTCGGCGTCGTAGCTCTCCCTGATCCGGCTCAGGATGAACACCTCGTAGTCCATCGAGAGCCCGTAGAGGAACGCAAACAGCATCAGGGGCACCCACACCGTCACCGAACCCGTCGACGGAATGTCGAAGAAGGCCTCGCCGCCGTTGCCGTCTTGCCAGAAGAGCACGAGGAATCCCCAGATCGCGCCAACCGAGATCACGTTGAACACAACTGCCTTCAGCGCCAGCAGCGGCGAGCGGAAGATGCGGGTGAGCAGGA
>JAOTZF010000113.1 GCA_029861485.1 Thermoleophilia bacterium
ACTTCGAGGTCGCCCGAATGCCTTCGGTCGAGGACACCTACCTCTTTCACTGCTCGGACCGCAGCGAGGAGGCTGACGAGCGGCTGATTGCGCTGGCGGAGGTTCGCGACCTGACGACGACGCGAGAGGTCTTTGGCGCACTCACCAGTCTGCCCGAGGTCGAGCACGTACTGGCGAACTGCCTCGACAGCATCCGGAGGGCCCGCGCTGAGAGCCCCCCTATGCGTCGCCTCCAGGCCAACCAGGTGTTCCTCTACGTTTGGCCGGTGGTCGACCTCCCGATACGGGAGATGGTCTCGGTGGCTCGAAGCCTCGCACCCATGACCGCGGGTCTGGGGCTCGAGCAGGTGCTGCTCCATTTCACCGCTTCGGAGGCGGGCTCGCAAAGCGAGAGGGCCATAGCGTTCTCCTATCAACCGGGCACCGGCGCGACCGCCTCGCTCCTGGACTCGCCGATCGAGCCACTGGCAGCCGTGAGCTCGTACTCCCAGCGCGTCATGTCAGCCCGCCGCCGCGGTGCCGCCTACCCCTACGAGTTGATACCCCTCGTCGCCGGTCCCGAGGGAACGTTCATCGAGCACGATCTGGATGAGAAGGGCCGGCTCGTCGAGGTCGATCGCGGGCCGGGCCAGAACGGTGCGGGCATCATCGCCGGACTGGTGAGCACCCCGACCAAGACCTATCCCGAGGGCATTACTCGCGTCGTGCTCTTCGGCGACCCGACGCGAGCACTCGGGGCCGTGGCTGAGCCGGAATGCGCGCGCATCCTGGCCGCCATCGATCTCGCTGACCAGCTGAGCGTCCCTCTCGAGTGGTACGCACTCTCGTCGGGAGCGAAGATCTCGCGTGACAGCGGAACCGAGAACATGGACTGGGTCGCGGCTGTGCTCCGCAGGCTGATCACCTTCACCCAAGACGGGGGAGAGGTGAACGTCGTCGTCGCCGGGATCAACGTCGGTGCCCAGCCATACTGGAACGCCGAGGCGACGATGCTCATGCACACGCGAGGCATCCTGGTCATGACGCCCGACAGCGCCATGGTCCTCACGGGGAAGCAGGCGCTTGACTACTCGGGAGGAGTATCCGCCGAGGACAACTTCGGCCTCGGTGGTTTCGATCGCATCATGGGACCGAACGGCCAGGCCCAGTACTGGGCTCCGAACCTGGCCGGCGCCTGCGAGCTGCTCATGGCGCACTACGGCTACACCTACGTGCCCAAGGGCGAGCGCTTCCCACGCCGCGCGACGTCAACTGATCCGCGCGACCGCGACGTCTCCCACTCACCGCACTCGACTCCCGGCTCGGACCTCGTTTCGGTCGGGGACATCTTCTCGATGGAGGCCAATCCCGAGCGCAAGAAGCCATTCGATATCCGAGCGGTGATGAGGGCAGTTAGCGATCAAGACCACCAGCCCCTCGAGCGCTGGGAGCAAATGGCAGATGCCGAGACCGCTGTCGTGATGGATGCTCGTCTCGGGGGCTATCCCATCAGCCTGTTGGGAGTCGAGTCTGCGCCGATCCCGCGGCACGGTTTCCTACCGGCGGATGGCCCAGATCAGTGGACGGCAGGGACCCTGTTCCCCCTGTCGTCGAAGAAAGCGGCCCGGGCGATCAACGCCGCAAGTGGCAATCGTCCGCTGGTGGTCCTCGCGAACCTTTCGGGCTTCGACGGCTCGCCGGAGTCCTTGCGCAAGGGCCAGCTCGAGTACGGCGCCGAGATCGGCCGCGCTGTCGTCAACTTTGACGGACCAATCGTGTTCTGTGTCGTCTCCCGCTACCACGGTGGGGCCTTCGTGGTCTTCTCGGCCCGACTGAACGACGACATGGAGGTCATTGCCGTCGAGGGGTCCAAGGCATCCGTCATCGGCGGTGCTCCCGCCGCGGCAGTCGTGTTTGCGAGAGACGTCGAGTCGCGCACGAACGCCGACTCCCGGGTCGCAGAGCTCGAGCAGAAGGTGGAGGGCGCAAGCCCCGAGGAGCGGGTGCGACTCCAGCAGGAGTTCGCCGAGCTCCGGGCTGCCGTACGTTCGGAGAAGCTCAGGGAGGTTGCGGCGGAGTTCGACGGAATTCACAGCGTCGAGCGCGCCCAGCAGGTCGGGTCGGTCCACTCGATCATCCCTGCAAATCGGCTGCGTCCGGTTCTGATCGAGGCTGTCGAGCGGGGGATGGACCGCCACAAGCGCCGGCGCCTTCCAACCCGGATACCGCTACCACGCCGTCGCTCGAGCGAGGACTGACTCGGACCGCGACAGCCTGGGCCCCGGCCTCGCCGCCGTCCATGAGCGTTTCGATGAGCTCCGCGCCACGCTCGAGTTTCGCGGAGGGTCAGGGCATCGCCGAGCGACGCCGCCGATTCAGGCCGGCTTCGTGTATGAGGAGTGCAGCCGGCAGTGGGCGCGCATGTGGGCGTGAGCCTTGGCGCGCGAGCGGCCGACCCGGACCTTGACCAGCGCCGGCTCGTCCCGGTCGGCGAAGTCGAAGTTGGTGATGAGCAGCGACCGACGGTCCTTGCCGCGGCCAAACGCCAGGCTGGCGGGGAAGGCCAGGCCCTCATCGACGACGGTGCGCACGCGGTGCCCCTTGGGCGAGATCACTACCAGCGCGTCGCGCGCGTTGGCCGCGACGTACAGGCGCCCGCGCCGGTCGAACAGGATGCCGTCGGCGCCCGCGAGCTGCTCATCCCGGGCGTACGTGGCGATGTCGCCTGCCTCGCCGTCCTTGCCGATCGCGATCCGCGCGACGAGATTCTTCTGGGTGTTGGCGACATACAGCGATCCGCGGCGTACCTCGAGCCCGTTGGCCCCGATCATGAACTCGGGGTCGGTGCCCTCGAGCAGGCGGTCCTGGGCCCAGATCCGGGGCGCCTGGCCAGGGTCGAGAGCCCAGACCGCGCCGCCAAAGCTGTCAGAGACGTAGGTGCGGCCCCACGCGCCAAAGGCGAAGGCGTTGGGCAGAGTGGTCGGGGACAAGGCGGCGATCCGCTCGGCCTTCCCGCCAGGCGTGATGCGCCAGACACCGTGGGTGGCCGTCTCGAAGGAGGCCAGTGCGGCCCAAAGGTTGCCGGAGCGATCGAAGCGGATGCCGGTCAGCAGCCCGCCGCTCTCGCCGACCGGGAGCTGAGCGAACAGCGAGCGCTCACCATGCTTGTCGATCCTCACGATCTGACCGAGAGGGGCCAGGGTGACGTAGCGGTTGCCGGCGCGATCGACGGCCACGCCCTCTGGTAGCTCGCCCGCGGCGGCGTCAAACGCCACGACGGTCTCCACAGGGCCCACCCGCTGCGCGGCGCTCGCCAATGGTATGGCGGTGAGCGCGGCCGCGATGGCGATCGGGATCAGGCTGCGGCGCATGGGGGTCTCCTCGCTCTGGGACTGCCCCACCGACCCAATCGTCGCAGCCAGGGGATTGCAAGTCCTTGGGTAGTCACTCCATCCGGCAGGGGCGGTCGACTGGTCGCTCTGGATGCTGCGCCGGGACCACCGGCAGCAGCCGCTGGGCGACTGGCAGCGCTCGCCGACGGTGATCGCTGGACGGTCGGCTGCTGCTGAGCGGTGGACCCGCCAGCCGGACGGACGATCACCGGAACCGCCAAAATTGCATGAGCGGGAGCCACCCGACGGGGGGAAAGCCGAACGGCGCCCACGGTTGATCGCGGATTCGTGCGCCCATCGCCCGGCCGTACTGTCGTTGCACCCGGCGGGAAGGGCCGCCGTGCCTCGCAGAGGCGTCGCGATGGCGCAGGAGAGCCCGGCCGACCTCGATCCGTCATCTCAGAACGGAGGGTGGGGAGATGATCGACGAAGACACGCAGCGGGAGCTGCTGCGCCAGATGATTCGCGCGCGCGTGTTCGAGGAGGCGATGGCCGAGGTCTACATGGAGGGGAAGACCCCGGCCTTTGACATCGCGGCCGGCCCGGTGCCCGGCGAGATGCACCTTGCCGCTGGGCAGGAACCGGTTGCCGCAGGCGTGTGCGCGAACCTGCGTCCCGGTGACGCGGTCACCGCTACTCACCGTCCGCATCACATCGCCCTGGCGCACGGAATGGACATGAAGAAGATGACCGCCGAGATCTTCGGCAAGGAAACCGGCCTGGGGCATGGCAAGGGCGGCCACATGCACCTGTTCGACCCCGAGACTCACTTCGGCTGCAGCGGCATCGTCGCCGAGGGGATGCCGACTGCCGTTGGCCAGGCGCTGGCGTTCAAGAAGCAGGGCAAAGGCAACGTCGCAGTGGCATTTTTCGGAGAGGGCGCGGCGAACCAGGGGGCGTTCCACGAGTCGCTCAACCTGGCCGCACTTTGGAAGCTGCCGGTGATCTTCGTCTGTGAAGACAACGCCTGGGCCATCAGCGTGCCAAAGGACGCCGCTACCGCGATCGGGAACAACAGCGATCGCGCCGCGGCATATGGCATTCCGGGCGCCTTGGTATCCGACAACGACGTCACCGAGGTGTACGAGACCGCTGCCGTCGCCCTGGAGCGCGCGCGCGCGGGCGAGGGACCCTCCCTGATCGAGGTCAAGACCGACCGGCTGCTCGGGCACTTTCAGGGCGACGCCCAGCTCTATCGCACGCAAGAGCAGATAGAGGAGCTCGAGCAGCGGGACGCCATCCGGCGCTACGAGCAGGCGCTCGTAGAGTCCGAGGTGCTCGATAGCGCTGAGGCGCTCGAGATCTGGAACCGCGCCCGCGCGGAGGTCGAGGAGGCAATCGAGTTTGCCCGTTCCAGCCCGTACCCGGCTCCGGAGAGCGCGCTCACCGGTGTCTTTGCCTAGCGAAGGGATCCAACGATGACGACAGCAGAGACAGGAAGCGAAACCCGTCTGCTCACCACATCCAAGGCCATGGTGGAGGCGATTGCCCAAGAGATGGAGCGCGATCCTTCGGTCTTCCTCATGGGGGAGGACGTCGGCGTCTACGGAGGCATCTTCAGTTCAACTGAGGGCCTTCTGGAGCGGTTTGGTCCAGAGCGAATCATGGATACGCCGATCTCGGAGACCGGCTTTATCGGTGCCGCGGTGGGCGCGGCCATCGAGGGCATGCGGCCGATCGCCGAGCTGATGTTCGTCGACTTCTTCGGCGTATGCATGGACCAGATCTACAACCACATGGCCAAGATCCACTACGAGTCCGGCGGGAACCTCAATGTGCCCATGGTCATCACGACCGCCATGGGTGGCGGCTACAGCGACGGCGCCCAGCACTCGCAGACCCTGTATGGGACCTTCGCGCACCTGCCCGGTATGAAGATCGTGATCCCATCGAACCCGTACGACGCCAAGGGGTTGATGACCGCCGCCATCCAAGACGACAACCCGGTGCTCTACTTCTTCCACAAGGGCATCATGGGCCTGGGCTGGATGACGCCCAATCCACGGGCGACCGATCACGTGCCCGAGGCTCCCTACGTCGTCGAGATCGGCAAGGCGGACGTCAAGCGGTCGGGAAGCGATGTGACGATCGTGACCGTGTCCTTGATGGTGCACCGGGCGCTGGACGCAGCCGAGGCCCTCGCCAAGGACGGCATCGATGCCGAGGTGCTCGATCTCCGCAGCCTCGTGCCGCTCGACCGCGAGGCGATCGTGGATTCGGTCACCCGGACCGGTCGCCTACTGGTCGTCGACGAGGACTACCAGAGCTTCGGCATGAGCGGCGAGGTGATCACGACCGCTATCGAAGGGGCCTTCGACTACCTCGATGCCCCGCCAAGACGACTGGCCTACCCGGACGTGCCGATTCCCTACAGCAACCCCCTCGAGCAGTTCTGTCTGCCGAATGCCGAGTCGATCGCGGCTGTGGCTCGCGAGCTGGTGAACGCCTAGCCGAATCGGGGCCGGGGTTCCCTCACCCGGCCCCTCGCTGACCAGCTGGAGCGCCGGATGTCTCACGAGATCAAGATGCCGCGATTGGACGACGAGGTGGACGAGGGCGTCCTCGTCACCTGGTTCGTGACGCCCGGTCAGCAGGTGCACACAGGCCAGCGGATCGCAGAGTTGCAGGTCGAGAAGGTGAGCAGCGAACTCGAGGCAACGGTTGACGGGCGCCTCGTCGAGCTCCGTGTCGAGCCAGGTGAGGTCGTTCAGTTCGGCGAGGTCATTGCGGTGATGGACGATGGCCCGGTTGAGGCGGTTGAGCTGGGCACGGCGCCTGCTCCCGGCGAGGATGT
>JAOTZF010000114.1 GCA_029861485.1 Thermoleophilia bacterium
GTGCGCGAGCGCGGCCCGGCGAGTCGCGCGGGGCGACGCGCCCTATGCCTTCGTCCCGGCAGGCGGCTCACATCACGGCCTGTCCAATCGCGCCTGGGGGTTCGGCCTCTACAACGAGACGGCAATGGCGGTGCAGACGCTGCTCGATGGTGGCGCCGGACGAGTCGCCTATGTTGATCTCGACGTGCACCACGGCAACGGCACCCAGTGGATCTACTACGAGAACCCGAACGTGCTGACGGTCTCCGTGCACGAGAGCGGGCGCCATCTGTTTCCCGGGTCCGGCTTCGCAAACGAGATCGGGGGGCCGAGCGCGGAGGGGTCCAGCGTCAACGTGGCGCTACCGCCGTTCTGCGGCGATGACGCCTACCGACGTGCCTTCACCGAGATCGTCGCGCCGGTGGTGCGCGCGTTCTCGCCTGAGGCGATCGTGGCCCAGTGCGGCGTCGACCATCACCACGCCGATCCGCTGTCGCACCTCCAGACCACCATGCGCCTCTACCCCGAGCTGTGGTCGGGGCTGAGGGATGTGGCGGACGACACCTGCGGCCGGCTCGTCGCCCTCGGCGGAGGGGGTTATGACCCGTGCAATGCTCCCCCACGCGCGTGGGCTCTGCTGATGGGCGAGCTCTCCGGCCAACCCATACCCCAGCAGACGCCGGCGGAGTGGGCCCGGGAGACGACTGAGCTGGACTGCCCCGATCCGCCGGCGGAGGTGCGGGGCGACGAGCAAGTGATGCCGCCAGCCGGCGCCGTCACCGCGCAGGTCGACCAGGCCCTGGCCGAGACGCGCGCTGCGGTCGGTCGCTTCTGGCAGCTCGCCTAGCCGACTCTCGGTAGGTCCGCGAGCACCTCCGAGGCCGCGTCGATTTCCTCCTGTGGCAGCTCGTAGTCGGTCATTCGCCCGGAGAAGTAGTCGTCGTATGCCGCCATGTCGAAGTACCCGTGGCCGCAGAGGTTGAACAGGATCGTCTTGCTGACGCCTTCCCGCCGAGCCTGCTCCACCTGCTCGACGACGGCGCGCAGGGCGTGGGTCGGCTCGGGTGCCGGCACGATGCCCTCGCTGCGCGCGAAGCGCACGGCCTCTTCGAAGCACTCCGTCTGGTGGTAAGCGCGTGCGTCGACCACGCCGGTGTGGACCAGATGGGAGACGAGCGGCGCCATACCGTGATACCGCAGGCCGCCGGAGTGAATCGGTGCGGGGATGAAGTCGTGTCCGAGACTGTGCATCGGCAGCAAGGGCGTGGTCATGGCGGTGTCGCCGAAGTCGTAGCCGTACTCCCCCCTGGTGAGGGTGGGGCACGCGGCGGGCTCCGCGGCGATCACCGTCATCTCCCTGCCCGCCAGCTTGTCGGCGACGAACGGGAACGAGAGCCCGGCGAGGTTCGAGCCGCCGCCCGCGCAACCGACGACGACGTCGGGGTAGGCGTCGGCCATCTCCATCTGATCCTTCGCTTCCTGACCCACGACCGTCTGGTGCAGTAGGACGTGGTTGAGGACGCTCCCGAGCGAGTATTTCGTGTCCTCTCGAGTGGCCGCGTCCTCGACGGCCTCGCTGATCGCAATCCCGAGGCTGCCGGTCGAGCTCGGGTCTACCGCCAGAATCGCGCGCCCGGCGTTAGTGTCCTCTGAAGGACTCGCCACGCACGCTCCGCCCCAGGTCTCCATCAGCGTGCGGCGATACGGTTTCGACGCGTACGAGACCCGCACCATGTAGACCTTGCACTCCATGCCGAACTGACTGCAGGCGAACGAGAGAGCAGAGCCCCATTGGCCGGCACCGGTCTCGGTCGCGATGCGCTCGACGCCCTCCTCCTTGTTGAAATAGGCCTGCGCGACGGCCGTGTTCGGCTTGTGGCTGCCCGCCGGACTCGTGCCCTCGTACTTGTAGAAGATCTTGCAGTCGGTCCCGAGCTCACGCTCCCAGTTCTCCGCCCGGTAAAGAGGCGTCGGCCGCCACATCGCGAGGATGTCCCGGACGGGATCCGGAATGGGGATCAGACGCTCGGCGCTGACCTCCTGGCCGATGAGGGCCATTGGAAAGATCGGAGCCAGCGCCTCGGGACCGATCGGCTCCCCCGTACCGGGGTTCAGCGGCGGCGGGGGCGGCGCGGGGAGATCCGCCGCGAGGTTGTACCAATGGTCCGGAGTTCCATCCGAGGGCAGATCGAAGCGGCGAGTGGGCATCGGTTTCCTCCAGGTTTGGGGCGGTCCCAGGGTATTCCAGCCCCAGGGCCGGGCGATAGCTAGAGTTGATTCAGCGAGGGTTCGCCCCTAGCGTTCCCAGGTCGGGTGGCGGGATAGCTCAGCTGGTAGAGCACACGACTGAAAATCGTGGTGTCCCCGGTTCGAGTCCGGGTCCCGCCACTGCACAGGCCCGGTGAGAGCGAGGTGACATAGGCTTCGGTTTGTCCGCTCCGTCGAGGTCCGCCGTCGCAACACGCGGTACCCACTCGGGGCGTACGCTGGCCCTTCAGCGACGAGGGAGCGCCAACTCGTGTTTGACAGGGTTATCGCGGGAATCGATGGCACCCGGGCGAGCTTTGACGCGGGTCGCCAGGCCAGCCGACTGACACGGCCGAGCGGATCACTCACGCTACTCGCCGCGACCGATCCTTATCTGGCGGTTCTCAATCGCTGGGGCCCACGCACTCTGGTCGAGGAGGGCGAGCTCCAGAAAGTCGGATCCCCGCCTCTCGCCCAAGAGCGCCTCGTTCAGTACGCCGACGAGTCGCTCGCCGACATGAGAGCACAGCTGACCGCCCCCGCTTCGATCACCCAGCGCGTGGTCGACGGCGCGGGGTTGGACGCGCTGCGCCGGGTCGCCGAATCGGAGAACGCCCAGCTGATCGCGCTGGGAGACCACGGCTATCGCCGGCTGCTCGGAATCGCCCGCAGCAGCACCGCGACCGAGCTGCTGCACGAGGCACCCTGCTCGGTGCTCATCGCCCGGCGGCCGTTCGATCCGGCCGCTTTCCCTGCCAGGCTCGTGGTGGGGGTGGACAGCTCCGACGAGTCACTCGTCGGGCTCGAGGTGGCGAAGTCGATGCTGAGCGCAATGGGCGGCGAGGCCACCGGGCACGTTTTGGTGGCCGCGGGGACCGACTCCGACCTCAGCGAGATCGAGCGCCGCGCCAGCCCGCTGTCGGTGGTGCGGAAGGACGCGCGAGCGGTCAAGGCGCTGACCGATGCCTCAGAGTCGGCCGATCTGCTGGTCGTCGGAGCACGGGGGCTCTCAGGGGCGACGGCCCTCGGCAGCGTCTCCGAGAGGGTCGCGCACAGCGCCGAGTGCTCCGTGCTGGTCGTGCGCTCGACGGGCTGACAGAGCGCGATGCGGCCTGTGGGCCGCCTTGCCGATCGCGGACCCGCCGAAGATCTCTCCTCCCCTGCGTGCGTAGGTCTCCGGGAGACCTCGATGGTCGCGGGTAGCATTCGGCCGGTGCGTTCCATCCCCGGCCAGATGCGAGCCGTGGTCCTCGACGCGCCGGGACCTCCGGAGGCGCTGGTGATCCGGCAGTTGCCCATTCCCACCCCCGACGGCGACGAGGTCCTCATCCGGGTGAAGGCGTTTGGCCTCAACCGATCGGAGCTCCACACCCGGCTCGGACTCGCCGAGGGCGTCGTCTTCCCACGAGTCCTCGGCATCGAGGCCACCGGGTTCGTCGCAGAGTGCCCGGGCGGCGCGTTTCGGACGGGGCAGAAGGTCGTCGCGATGATGGGCGGAATGGGTCGCTTGTTCGACGGCGGTTATGCGGAGTACACCTCTGTACCGACCTCCCAGGTGGTTCCCTTCGAGAGCAAACTCGATTGGGCCACGCTGGGCGCGGTCCCGGAGATGCTCCAAACGGCGTACGGTTCCCTGACGGTCGGGCTCGACGCCCAGCCCGGACAGACCATTCTCATCCGCGGCGGAACCTCGTCGGTGGGAATGGCAACCGCCGTGCTGGCCAAGCGTCGCGACATGACCGTGTTCTCCACGACCCGCAACCCGGACAAGGCGGGGGCGCTCCAGCAGATCGGCGTGGATCACGTCGTCATCGACGATGGTGAGGTTGCCGCCGCAGTGCGGACGATCGTCCCCGAGGGCGTCGACGCGGCCCTGGAGCTGATCGGCACCCCCACTCTGCCCGACACCCTCGCGGCGACTCGCGTTCACGGAGTCGTGTGCTTCACCGGCATGCTCAGCAACGAGTGGACGGTCAAGGATTTCTACCCGATCGACTACCTCCCGCGCGGGGTCCGGCTTACCGCCTACGGAGGGGACGCCGCCGATCTTCCACCGGGAACTCTTCAGCAGTTCCTCGACGCGGTCGCAGCGGGCGACGCGACCGTACCCATCCATCGCCGGTACACGATGAACGAGATCGCCCAAGCCCACGCGGACATGGAGGCTGGTATCGCGAGCGGCAAGCTCGTCGTGACGACCTAGCCCGGGACGAGCAACCGGGCGCGCTCGAGGCCTACCCCCGTTGGTCGAAGACCGGGGCGGTGCCGCAGTCGCCGGCGACGCAGACCATCCGGGCCGACTTGGGCCCGAAGCCATCGACGCGCGGCCACCGAGTCCTGGTGTCTGCGACGGCCCCCCGGAGGTTCGCGCGATCCAGACCCGCGACCCCGCGCAGATCTGCGCCGCGCAAGTCGGCGCCCTGCAGTCGCGCGAAGGTGAGGTCCGCCCCGCGCAGATCGGCGTTGCGGAGGGTTGCCCCACCCAGTCGGGTGCGCACCAGGGCAGTGGAGCGCAACCTTGCGCCGCTCAGGTCGGTGCCCTGCATGTTGGCTCCGTTCAAAAGGGCTCGTGAGAGGCGGCGACCCCGGAGGGCCGCCCCGGCCATGTCGCGGCGCCGCAGGTCGATGCCCGAGAGGTCCTTGCGCACACCGAGCTCGACGATCAGGCGCCGCTTCTCCGCCGCGAGCTCGAAGCCCCGCTCGGCCTCTCGTCGCTCCAGTCCAGCTTGCTCGGTCACCTGCTCGCCCTGCAGGGCCATGAACGAGCCCGTGCCGAAGAAGAGCGACGCCGCCAAGAGCGCGAGGCCGACCTTCTCACGGTCCTCGGCCTTGCGAAGGTCCGGCGTCCAGAGTGTGAGTCCTGCGATCAGGACGCAGAAGACCACCCCGAAGACGGCGGTCCAGCGCAGGGCGTCGTGATTGGCGAGGGTCGCGGATACCGCGACCAGGACCCAGGTCGCGCCGAGGGCAGCGGCACTTCCGAAGATCCTCAAGCGGGTCGATCCAAAGACGGAGGGGTCGGAGCTCGGCACGCGTCTTCTCAGCACGGTCGCCACGCTAGGGCCCTGGCGTGATGGCCCGCCCAGCGTCGCTTTAACGCACGGTTTGCTCCGCTCGTATCGACTGTTACAAGGCCGTGATCGCTCGCACCTCGTCCTCCGGCGCGAGACCGCCTGCGATCAGCCGGCGATCTCGACGGCGGCCCCCACCTCCAGGGCCAGCTCGCGTACCGCGTCGCCGTCCCGGACGGCCAGAGCGAGCAGGCCCGCGCTGTCGACATGGACCAGCAGCTCCCCCCGTGGGACATCGGCAAACGTGCGCGCCACGGTCGCCGGATGGCGAGCGCTCTCCGCGGTGACCACGACCCGGTCGCCCCGGCTGAGCCGCGCGATCTGCAGATGCTCCTCGCCCCCGTCGAGGGCGGCGTTTCCGAACCGGTCACGACCGATGACGGCGGCGGTGATCCGACCGGCGACCGCGGCCGCCGACGTCCACGTTGGCACGACGAGATCACCGAGCTCGACCCGCGGACCGAGCGCCGCGAGCGCGGCCCCGGCCGCGAGGCGCGCGGCCGCAGGTGCGAAGACATCCCTGCCGTGGAACGTGGCGGATGCAGCCGGCGGCACCTCGAGTCGGACCGCACCGACAGCCGCGGGTAACAGCTCGGCGAGCACCCCGTTGTCGGGGCCGACGACCGCACCGCCATCTAAGAGCTCGACCGCAGTCGCCGCCCGATCGGTGCCGACGCCGGGATCGACGACCGCAACGCAGATGGCCCCCGGAAGGAGCGGGG
>JAOTZF010000115.1 GCA_029861485.1 Thermoleophilia bacterium
GGCGCACGACCAAGAAGGCGGCCGACGAGGAGGCCGCTGCCGAGCCGGCTGCCGAGGAGGAGAAGCCCAAACGGCGGCGGCGCACGACCAAGAAGGCGGCCGACGAGGAGGCCGCTGCCGAGCCGGCTGCCGAGGAGGAGAAGCCCAAACGGCGGCGGCGCACGACCAAGAAGGCGGCCGACGAGGAGGCCGCTGCCGAGCCGGCGGAGGCGAGGGCTTAGATGGATGGCGCCGCAGGCCGACGCCGGCGGCGCCTATTCGCTCTCGATCTGGTGCTCGGCGATCTGCTCGCCGTCGGCGGCATTGCGTCGGATCGTGAACGCGCGGATATCCGGGCTCTGCCGGTCGGCGAGCGAGACGATCACGTACAGCGGCTCGGAGTAGAAGGCGAGGTCCACGTCGGTGCGCGAGGGATAGGCCACCGATCGCGTGTGGGAGTGATAAATCGCAAGCAGGTCCTCGCCCGCGTCTTCGAGCTCCTCCATCAGGCGCAGCTGCTCCCGGGGCTCCATTACGTACATGAACGGGCTGCCCTCGGAGTTCTCGGTCCGTAGCACCCGCGTCGCGGTGCCGTCGCGACCGGCGATCATGCCGCAACATTCGTTCGGAAGTTCGTCGTTGGCATGAGCGACCAACTCATCAGCCAGAGCGCGAGATAGCTTCACGGCGGGCTTACCAGGACAGACTGCGGTCCAGCAGATCCTCGACGTCGTCGAGATCGTCGGTCCAGATGCCGGTGGAGAGGTACTTCCAGCCGCCGTCGCACACGATGCCGACGATGGTGCCCGAGTCCATGGTCTCCGCGAGCCGGGTGCAGACGTGGAATACACCGCCCGATGAGACCCCAGCGAAGATGCCTTCCTCCTCGGCGAGGCGACGGGTCATCAGGATCGAGTCGCGGTTGGTGACCAGCAGCTTCCGGTCGAGGCGCTCCAGATCGAGGATCGGTGGAACGAAGCCATCCTCCAGGCTCCGCAACCCGCTCACCGGATCGCCCTGAAGCGGCTCGACCGCGACGACCTCGATCTCGTCGCGAAACTCCTTCAGCCTCTGCGAGCAGCCCATCAGGGTGCCGCCGGTCCCGAGGCCGGCGACGAAGACGTCGATATCCGGGCAGTCACGGATGATCTCCGCCGCGGTGCCGTCGTAATGGGCGCGCGGATTGGCAGGGTTGCCGTACTGGAAGGGCATGAAGATGTCGCGCTCGGCGCTGAGCGTGCGCGCCAGCTTGACGGCGCCGTTGGAGCCGAACTCACCGTCGGAGTCGATGATCTGCGCGCCAAACAAGCGCAGCATCTGCCTGCGCTCCTCGGTGACGTTCTCGGGCATCACCGCCTGGAGCTTGTAGCCACGCACCCTGCAGATCATCGCCATCGCGATGCCGGTGTTGCCGGACGTCGGCTCGATGATGGTATCGCCCGGCGAGATCAGGCCACGCGCCTCGGCGTCCTCGATGAGCGAGAGCGCCGTGCGGTCCTTGATCGAGCCGGTGGGGTTCTCGCTCTCCAGCTTGGCGAGAATCCGGACGTCGGGGTTCGGGGACAGGCCGGAGAGCTCCACCAGAGACGTCTCGCCGATGGTCTTGGTCAGGTCGGTGAAGACACCCTGGACTGCGGAGGGCGGACTGAGCGAGGCCATGGGATCACCCGCCCGCCATCGCGGGAAGGATGAGGATGCGGTCGCGATCGGATACCGGGGTGTCGAGCCACGAGAGCATCCGGACGTCCTCGTCGTTGAGATAGACGTTCACGAACCGGTGCAGCTCCCCATCCTCGGACTGGAGCTGGGCCTTCACCGCGGGGTGGGCGTCGTAGAGGTTGTCGAGCACCTCGGCGACGGTGCTGCCGGGAACCTCGACCTCCCGCTCGCCGCCGACCGCCTGCCGAAGCACCGGTGGGATCCGAACGAGGCTCACGCGCTCACCGGGGCCTCAGCGTGCCCGCGCTCGCCGGCACACCACGCCTCGTAGTCGCGGAACTCGAGCTTTGCCCCATCGGAGCAGGCGGGGCACTCGGGGTCGCGCCGGATCCTGAGCTCGTTGAAGCTCATGGAGAGCGCGTCGTATATCAAGAGCCGGCCCGCCAGAGTGTCGCCCATGCCGAGCAGCATCTTGATCGCCTCGTTGGCTTGGATGCTGCCCATGACCCCACAGAGCACTCCGAGCACGCCGGCCTCGCCACAGGCGGGAGCCATGTCCGGCGGAGGCGGCTCGGGAAACAGACATCGGTAGCACGGGCCCTCATACGGATGGAACACCGAGGCGTGCCCCTCGAAGCGCAGGATGCTGGCGTGCACCAGCGGAGTGCGCGTCATGAGCGCGGCATCGTTCAGCAGGTAGCGCGTGGGGAAGTTGTCGGCACCATCCACGACGAGGTCGTACTCGTTCATGAGCTCGAGCACGTTGGTCTGATCGACCCGGAAGGGATGGACCTTCACGCTCACGTCGGGGTTCAGCCCCTCGATCGTCTGCCTGGCCGACTCGGCCTTGAGCGCGCCGACGCGATCGTTGCTGTGGATGATCTGGCGTTGCAGGTTGCTGGCGTCGACCACGTCGTCGTCGACCAGACCGATCGTGCCGACACCCGCTGCTGCCAGATAGTACGCCGAGGGCGAGCCGAGGCCGCCGGCGCCGATCAGCAGTACCTTGCTGTCGAGCAGCTTCAGCTGCCCCTCTTCGCCCACCTCTGGAATGCGCACGTGCCGGCTGTAGCGAGCGCGTTGATCCGGGGTGAGCGTGCTCGGCACGGTGTAGTCATGTCCGTCCTGCTTCCAACGGGAGAAGCCACCGGCAAGGCTCTTGACGTTCCTGAAGCCCATCTCGTCGAGGCTCACTCCTGCGAGCAGCGAGCGTGCGCCACCAGCACAGTTGATGACAATCGGGGCGTCGAGCTCGTCGGCGATGCCCGCGATGCGACTCTCGAGGAAGCCGCGCGGCACGTGTCGTGCGTCCGGGATGTGACCCTCGTCCCATTCATCCTGCTCGCGAACGTCGATGACGAGCGGCGCATCCTCTGATTCGAGCAACTCGGCGAGCTCGGAAACCTGGATCTCGGGTATACGCTCACGAGCACCCGCGAGTACGTCCTGGTAGCTGCGTGCCATTCCCGCTCCTTAATTCCCGGAAACCAAGAGGGATTCTACCCTTTTTATACTCCGCCTCCGAGCCCATCCGGTCGGCGAACATCTCTCGTTGAAGCTTTCGAAAGTATAGCGTAGCCCTGATGGCCGAGCCGTACGACCGCATTCCGAAGAGTTCGTTCGTGAACATCGACGGCCGTATCCGCTGCCCTACCGACGAGTGTTGGGGCGACCTGCTCTTGATGCCCACGGGCCGTACAGACGAGGAGGGCTTCCCCTCCTACCGAGACCTGACCGCCTGCCCGCTCTGCCTCCGGTCCTTCCCGCTCGAGGACGACATCACCGATCGCGACCTCTACCTGCGCATCTCGTGGTTACGCGCGAATCCCGACGCCATGCCGGATGATCCGGCCGAGCAGGGCCCGCACGGGCCGCACTAGGATGCCGGTATGAGCCAGGCGACTCTGGATCAGCGCTCTGGGTTCGACACCGCCCGTACGGTTGGGCGCGAGATCGTCGGAGTGCTCGCGGGAGGCTTCCTGGCGGCCGCGACCTGGATGATCGTCGCCAACGAGGGCTTCAGTCGCGGCTGGAGCGAGCAGAACTTCCCAGAGGCGCTCGGCGAGATACGGGGCGCCGAGCTGACCGACATCCCGCGGCTCGGTCTCTGGACCGGCCTTGTCGCCGGCACGGCGCTCTGCGCGGTGGTTCTGCCCCTCGCCTTCCGCGTGGTGCCCGGGCCGTGGTATGCGCGCGGACTGCCACTCGCGGTTGTCGCGTTCCTGCTGTGGGGCCTGTGGTTCAGCCCTGCTATCGACGCCGAGAGCTCGTTTCCTGGCGGCGTCTTCGGCTCGGAGGCCGGTAGGGGAACGCTGATCACCTTCGGGCTTGCCGCGCTTGCGTATGCCGCCATCGGGGCGCGGGTCTACAGCGTGGCGACCAGCCTCGATTTCTGGAATCCCAAGCACAACGATCTTCGCGAGCAGGGCGCCCAGATGATCGAGGGGCTCGGCCTGGACGACGAGCTTCCCCTCGATCAGGGCGGCGAAGCGTCACTCGAACTCCCCGAAGAGCGGGGCAGCGAGGGCGGCAAAGCGGCCAAACCGTAGACCGATCTGCTCCGGTGGACAGGCCTGTACCAGCTCCTCGAAGCTGTTGAACTGCTCGCCCGGGTCGAGCAGCTTGCGCGCGGCGGCCAGGTCCACCTCGTCTACGGCGAACCGGCGCAGCGCGGCGTACACGTCGCAGCCGTGAATCGGTCGTGAGCCAGGCATCGCGGCTCCAGGGTAGCCGCCCGCGGCAGCGCCAGCTCGATCGAAAGGGCCTGAGCCTCTTGGCTACGGGCCACTTCGTGATCGACATGTCCGTCGGAGCGCTGCCGGCATTCTTGCCGCTATTCGTCGCGCTGTATGCGCTGAGCGACCTGCAGGCCGCAATGATCGTCGGTGCGTCGTTGTTCGCATCCTCGGTCGCCCAACCGATCTTCGGAGTGATCGCCGACCGACGCCCTGCCCCCTACTTTCTGTGGGGCAGCGTCGTCGTGGCCGTGGCGGGCCTCGCCGCAGCCGGCCTGGTGGCCGGCTACGCCGGAGTGATCGCCGCGGTGTTCGGGTCGGGCCTCGGCGTCGCGGCCTGGCACCCCGAGGCGGCGCGCGTCGCGAATCGCATCTCGGGCACCCGCCCGGCCACGGGCCTGGCGTGGTTCATGGTCGGCGGGCACCTCGGCTTCAGCGCCGGACCCCTGCTCGCCAGCATCGCGATTCCCCTCTTCGGGGTGGAGGCGACCCTGGTCTTCCTCATCCCCGGCAGCATCGCCGCCGCGCTCTTGGTCGCCGGACGCCGGCACGTGCATGCGGAGCTCGCCCCGACCAGCGCGGCCGCCACGCTCAGCGGTGTGTCGCACATTCCGGGGCTCGTGCTGATCCTCGCGGTCACCAGCATGCGTACCTGGGCGCAGTTCGGCGTCCTGGCGCTCGCACCGCTCTTCTTGGCCGACGAGCGCGGACTCAGCGACAGCGCCATCGGCCTGGTGATCTTCGGTTTCGCCATGGGCGGCGCGGTCGGCACCTTCGGCGGGGCCTGGCTGGCCGAGCGCATCGGCGGGCCTCGCATGCTGGTCTGGTCGATGCCCGGCGCTGCGCCGCTGATCGCGATCTTCATCCTGGCCGACGGACCGATCGGGATCATCGCGCTGGTGCTGTCGGGCCTGCTCCTGCTGGCGTCGTTCTCGGTGACGGTTGCCGTCGGCCAGTCGTACCTCCCCACGCGCCTGGCGCTCGCCGCGGGTCTGATGATCGGCTTCGGGGCGATCGGCTCGGCTCCGCTTGGGCTGGCCATGCTGGGTGCGGTCGCGGATATCCTCGGGCGCGAGACCGCGCTGTGGATCGTTGCAGCGCTGCCCGTCGTCGGAGCGTTGATGGCCCTCTTCCTTCCCGAACCACGAAGCGCGCCCGGATGAGCGCGGACGAGCCCGACCTCTTCTCCGATCTCGTCGAGGATCGGCTGCGGCAGGATCAGCCGCCGGCGGCGCGCATGCGGCCGGAGGCGGTCGAGGACATCGTGGGGCAAGACGCCCTGCTCGGCCCCGGCGCCTTTCTCGCGACAGCCATCGCTGAGGACCGCGTGCCGTCGCTGATCCTCTACGGCCCCCCGGGATGCGGGAAGACGACGTTGGCGCGGGTGGTCGCGCGAAGCACCGCCGCGGCCTTCGAGGAGCGCTCAGCGGTCAGCGCGAGCCTGGCCGACGTGCGCGGGGTAATCGCGGCCGCCCGCGACCGCCTGGCGGCGGGCACGGCCACCGTGCTGTTCCTCGATGAGATCCACCGCTTCAACAAGGCACAGCAGGACGCCTTGCTGCCGTCGGTTGAGG
>JAOTZF010000116.1 GCA_029861485.1 Thermoleophilia bacterium
CTGGCCGCGTGGCGCGAGAGCGGTCTTCGGTACACGCGGCACACCTTCAAGTACTCGCTGCTCTACCTCGCACTGCTCTTCCTCGCGCTCGTTCTCGACGCGCTCTAGGCCATGAGCGAGGCGCTTGGCCGACGTTTGCCGCGCGGCCCCATGGCCGCGGTGATGCTCGCGGTCTTCGTCGACCTCGTCGGCTTCGGCATCGTGCTGCCGCTGCTGCCCCTCTGGGCCGAGCGCTTCGGTGCCTCGCCGTTCGTGATCGGCGCCCTGCTCGCGTCGTACGCGTTGATGCAGTTCCTGCTCGCCCCGGTCTGGGGTCGTATCTCGGATCGGGTCGGCCGCCGCCCGGTGATTCTGATCGCCCTGGCCGGCAGCGCGCTTGCGGCGCTGGCGCTCGGCCTTGCGGACGCGCTCTGGATGATCTTCCTCGCGCGCATCTTCCACGGCGCGGCAGGTGCCTCGTACTCGGTGGCGCAGGCCTACGTGGCGGACGTCACATCCCTGCAGCAGCGCGCCCGGGGGATGGGCCTGATCGGCGCCGCGTTCGGGCTGGGGTTCATCGCCGGTCCGGCGATCGGCGCCGCCACGGCGGCCGTCGATCTGAGGCTGCCGTTCTTCGTGGCCGCCGCGCTCGCGGCGGCCAACTTCGTCTTGGCCTGGGTGAGGCTTCCGGAGTCGCTTGCAGCCGGCACTCGGGCGCGGCGGCGGCCCCGCTTCGAAGTGCTCCGCCGGGCGCTGGTCGAGCGCCGGCTCGCGCCGCTCGTGTGGATGACCTTCGTGGCGACCCTCGCGTTCGTGGGAATGGAGGCCACCTTCACGTTGTTCGTCGAGCGGCGCCTCGATTTCGGTCCCGCGGAGGTGGCCTGGGCGTTCGTCTATATCGGTTTGCTGGCCGCTGCCTCCCAGGGCGTGATCGTGGGGCGGCTGGTGGGCCGCCACGGAGAGTGGCGCGTGCTGCTCGCCGGCCTGATCACGACCGGACTCGGGCTCGTCGGGCTCGCCTTCGTGGTCAACGTACCCTCGTTGCTGCTGGCCCTGCTGCCGCTCTCGGCGGGCTCGGGGCTGGTCTTCGCGACGACCACCGCGCTGATCTCGCTCGCCGTTGGCGAGGCCGAGCAGGGGATGGCCCTTGGCATCACGGCGTCGATCAGCGGCCTGGCGCGCGTGGGAGCGCCACTCGGGGCCACCGCGCTGTTTCAGGCCATCGACCCGGGCGCGCCGATGTTGGTCGGCGGAGTGCTCTTTCTCGCCTGCGCCGCGGCGATTGGCGTCCTGTGGGCTCGCAACCCCGCCCGTCTCGGCGAGGCCCCGATTGCGGGTTCTGCGAGGGACGTCTGACAGGCGTTTTTCTCCACCCGGGCCTCCAGGGCGGCTGATAGGGTCGCCGCCGTGTTGAACAGTCGGCACACCGGTCCGCTCGCCCTCCTCACTCTGGTCGTCGGGGCGATCACCGTGGCCCAGGCGTTCGTCATCGACTGGCTACCGGAGCAGGCCGGCGAGGAGGCCGCACGGATCGACTGGCTCCTTTGGTTCATGTTCTGGGTCAGCGCTGTCTTCTTCGTGCTGGTGACCGTCGTACTGCTCTACTGCGTCTGGGCGTTCCGGGCAAAGCCGGGCGACGAGACCGACGGGCCGCCGATTCACGGCAACACGCGGCTCGAGGTCGTCTGGACGCTGATCCCGGCATTCCTGCTGGCCGTCGTCGTGGTCCTCGCCATCGTCGTGCTCGAGGATAACGAGGCCACCGCCGCCGACCGGGTGAAGGTCGAGGTGATCGGCGAGCAGTTCGTCTGGCGCATGCAGTATCCGGAGATCGGGGTCGAGAGTGGAGACCTGCGCATCCCCGTCGATCGTCAGGTCGAGCTGACGATGCGCGCCTCGGACGTCATCCACAGCTTCTGGGTGCCGGCGATGCGCGTGAAGCAGGACGTGGTGCCCGGCATCACGACCGACCTCGTGTTCACACCCGACAAGGTCGGCACCTACGAGGTCGTCTGCGCGGAGGTGTGCGGCGTCGGTCACGGGGTGATGCGCACCCGCGCGATCGTGATGGAGCCCGACGCGTATGCGGAGTGGCTCGCCGCGGCCCAGGCGAAGGTGAGGGCTGACGCCGATCAAGCGCCGACGGCGCCGGCGGGCGATGGCGGCGGCGACGCCGAACCCGCGGAGGAGGGCTGATCAGATGAGCAGTCATGCACCGGCCCACGCGGCCCACGGCCATGATGCCCACTCGCCGAGCGTTCCCCTCTCGTATTGGTGGAAGCGCGTCGGGTGGATGACCCCGGCCTTCTTCGCGGCCGGCCTGGTGATCGTGTGGTTCGTGCGGGCCGTCTTCGGCATGGACCCGCTCTGGAACGCCGAGGTGTACTACACGGTGGCCACGCTGCTGGCGGGATTCGGCTTTCTGACCGGTATCGGATGCTTCGACTGGTGGCTCAAGTACGCCATGGGCCGGAAGGTCGACTTCCACGACCACTCCTTCCACGGGGCGACCAGCTGGAAGGCCTACTTCCGCGTCAACACCGACCACAAGGTGATCGGCACGCAGTACGTCGTGCTCACGTTCATCTTCTTCATCTTCGGCGGCCTGTTCGCGGAGGCGATTCGGGCCGAGCTGGCGGAGCCCGGCCAGCAGTTCGTGAACGGCGAGCAGTACAACGGGCTGTTCAGCACGCACGCCGTGATCATGATCTTCCTGTTCGTCATCCCGATGTTCGCCGGCCTCGCGAACTACGTGCTGCCGATCATGATCGGCGCCAAGGACATGGCGTTCCCCAGGCTGAACGCCCTCTCGTTCTGGATGCTCGTGCCGGGCGGGGTCATGATCCTGGCGAGCCCCTTCGTCGGCTACTTCTCCGCCGGCTGGACGCAGTATGCGCCGCTCGCGATCCAAGGCGGTACCGGCGTCACCCTCTTCCAGATCGGCGTCCAGTTTGCCGGCTTCTCGTCGATCTTCACCGCGATCAACTTCCTGGTGACCATCGCGACCATGCGCGCGCCGGGCATGACCGTCTGGCGTATGCCGCTGCTGGTCTGGGCCAACGCAACGACCTCGGCGCTCGTGGTGTTCGGCACCCCGTTCGTCGCCGCGTCGCAGTTCATGAACCTCTTCGACCGGGTCATGGGCACGAACTTCTTCGACGCCACCCAAGGCGGGGACGTCATCGCCTACCAGCACATCTTCTGGTTCTACTCACACCCGGCCGTCTACATCATGATGATTCCCGGATTCGGGATCATCAGCGAGGTTCTCGCCACCTTCTCCCGCAAGCCGGTATTCGGTTACCGGGCTCTGGCGATGGCGACGGTGGCGATCGCCGTGCTGGGCTTCGGCGTGTGGGCACACCACATGTTCACCAGCGGCATGGCCGACTGGCTGCGCGTTCCGATGATGATCACCACGGTCATCATTGCCGTGCCGACCGGCATCAAGGTCTTCTCCTGGCTCGGCACGATCTGGCGGGGCAAGCTCCACTTGAAGACGCCCATGCTGTACGCACTGGGCTTCCTGTTCACCTTCACCATCGGTGGTCTGTCAGGCGTCTTCCTCGGCACGGTGCCGATCACCATCGCCACCACCGACACCTACTTCATCGTCGCCCACATCCACTACGTGTTCGTCGGCGGTAGTGCATTCACGATCTTCGCGGGCATCTACTACTGGTTCCCCAAGATGACCGGGCGCATGTACAACGAGCGGCTCGGCGCGTGGCAGTTCTGGCTCTTCTTCATCGGGTTCAACGCGACCATGTATCCGATGCACTGGCTCGGCCTACAGGGCATGCCGCGTCGCGTCGCCGACTACGACGAGCGCTTCGCCGAGGTGAACCTCGTCATCAGCGTCGCGTCGATTCTGATGGTGATCAGCACCCTGCTGTTCATCTACAACATGGTCAACTCGTGGATCCGGGGCCCCAAGGCCCCGTGGAATCCGTGGCGCGGGCGCAGTCTCGAGTGGCTGGTCTCATCACCCCCCTCGATCTTCAACTTCGAGACCGACCCCTTGGTGGTGGGCGGTCCGTACCAGTACGGCATCGAGGGTGCCCGCCACGCCGTCGTCTACGCCCCCACCGAGGTCGGTGGAGAACTCACCGAGGCGGAAAAGCGCACGATCCTGGTCGTGGCTCACGAGACGCTCGCTTCGCAGCAACTCGTGGACGCCATCCGGCGCAAGGCGGCAGAGGAGCATTATTGGCGCTTCACGATCGCCGTGCCCGCGGCCGATCGCGACAAGCGCGCTGCCGAGCGGCGGCTGCAGACCGTGCTCGCCGTGCTCGCCGAGGACGGGATCGACGCCAGCGGCCAGGTGTACGACCTGGGCCCGGTCGAGGCCGCGACGAAGGCCGCAAGCGAGGAGACAATCCAGGGCGCGATCGTGGCGACGTACTCGAAGGACAGCTCGCGCTGGCTCAAGCAGGATGTCGTCGACCGGATGCGTAAGTCGCTCCGGAGCGATCTGACCCAGATCGTGGTCACCCCTGGTGAGGTCGTCGAGGCGTTCGACGCCAAGGGCGTCCAGCACGTCGTCGTCATCGGTCGCGACGGCCTCTCGTCGCAGGGACTCATGGCCGAGCTCGAGCGTCGGGCCGATCAGGGGCCGCTGCGGGTCACGGTGCTTGCCGCGGCCGGAATCGAGGGTCCGGCATGGACCGACGAGGCCAACGCCCTGCGCGAGGACGTCGGCGAGCGCGCCGGAGAGACGCTCGGCCTGTTGCTACTGGCCGGAATCCCCGCAGAGGGAGAGGTGATCGACCGGGACGCGCCCGCCGCCGCCCGGGTCGCCGCCGAGTCCTACTCCCCGGATCTGATCCTGGTGGCGAGCGCCCGCGGCGAGTCGGCGATCGAGAATGCCGTCGAGGCCGTGCGTGAGAACGCCGGCATCGTCGAGGTGGAGCACTTCATCGTCGACGCCGAAGCCCCCGCAGCGCCGATGGGGTCCTAGCGCATGAGCACCGAGGCGATACCCGTCAGAGCTGCGCCGCCCGTCACCGACGAGGTGCCCCGCATCAGCCAGGGCATGCTGGCGATGCTCCTTTTCATCGGCTCGGAGGTGATGCTCTTCGCCGCGCTGTTTGCCGCCTACTTCTTCGCTCGCTTCAACATCGCCGACAATGTCTGGCCCCCCGTCGATCCGGCGACCGGAGAGCCCTTCGAGCTGCCGATCCTGATGACGGCCGTCAATACGGCGTTCCTCGTCTTCTCCAGCTTCACCGTCTGGTGGGCGGAGCACCGGCTGATGCATGGCGACCGCAGGGGGATGATTCGCGGTCTGTGGGTGACGATCATGCTCGGCGCGACCTTCCTGATCATTCAGATCAACGAGTACGCGCACCTCAGTTTCTCCCCGCAGGACCAGGCCTTCGGGTCGACGTTCTACGTGCTCACCGGGGCGCACGGCCTTCACGTGTTCGTGGGTCTGAGCCTGCTCACCGTCATGCTCATCCGGGCGTACCGCGGTGATTTCTCGCCGTCATTTGCCACGCCTCTCACCGCCGCATCGGCGTACTGGCACTTCGTCGACGTGGTGTGGGTGCTGCTGTTCATCCTGGTCTACCTTCTCTGATGGGCGCGCGACGACCTTCCCGACGCTGGCGGGTGGCCGGGGCAATCGCTCTCGCCGCAGTCGGTCTTGCGCTCGTCGGTTGCGAGGGGGCACCGCCGGACGATGCCGATCTCGAGTCCGGCAAGCAGCTGTTCATCACCAGCTGCGGCGCATGCCACGCGCTGGACGACGCCGGGACGGTTGGCCGCATCGGCCCGAACCTCGACGATGCCTTCCGCGGTTCGCGTCAGCACGACTTCGACGAGACCCAGTTCGCCGGCGTCGTGCGCCAGTGGATCCGCCAGCCGCAACCGCCGATGGCGGCCGACATCGTCACCGGC
>JAOTZF010000117.1 GCA_029861485.1 Thermoleophilia bacterium
ATCGAGTCGGGGGCGATGCCAAGGTCGACGCGCTCACCGTCGCGCTTCGCATCGATGAGCGCCTGGCCGAGGTGCGGGGCACCAGCACCGCCCACGGAAGCTGAGCTCAGCCGTTCTTGGGCCGCCGGCGGCGCTGAGGGTGGCGAGGCAGCTGCGAGGCCCAGTTGCGAAGCGGACTCGAGGTGCCCCGCTGAGGGCGGCCGATGATCGCGAGGGTCGGGCAGAGCCACAGAGCGCTTGCGGCGACGCGCTCGGACCAGGGCAGGCTGCGGCGGACCCTCACGCGACGCTCCCGCTGAGGCGCCCTCGATCGAGAAGCGCAGCAAGCGCCTCGACCGCCTGCGGCCAGAACTGAGCACCCGAGCAGCGCGCGCACTCCTGCCGCGCCGACGCCGCGTCGCGCGGGCCTCGATACGGGCGATCGCTGGTCATGGCGTCCCATGAATCGGCGAGGGCCAGGATGCGGGCCCCCTCGGGGATGTCAGTGTTCAAGAGCGCGTCGGGGTAGCCCTCACCATCCCATCGCTCGTGATGTCCTCGCACCCACGAGCACTGCTCGGCGTCGAGCGAACGGGCGCTGATGCGGCCGCCAATCGCCGCATGGGAATGGACGAGGCACAGCTCTGCGGTATCGAGAATGCCGGGCTTGTCGACCAGCCCTGTCGGAAGCGCGGCCTTGCCGATGTCGTGCAACAGCGCGGCGTCGCGCAGCCGCTGCACGTCCCCGCTGCTCCAACCGAGCTCCGCGGCGATCGACGTGGCGAGCTGCGCCACGCGGCGGGCGTGATCCTCACCGTCGGGAAGTAGCCGATCGGCGATCGCTGCGAGCGACTCGATGTCATGGTGGCGACCGGAGACGAGCAGCGCCTCCAGGCCGGAGGTGTGAACTACCGCGGCGTCGGCGCAGCCCACGAGAGCGATCTCCAAGGCGCGCCCGGCCCGGGCGAGCAGATCGGCCGACTCGCCGGCCGCCGTCAGCTCGGCGACTCCGGCCGTGAGGTGGGGACCGTCTCCCAGCGTCTGGGCCATGGCGCAGCGCACGCGCTCAGCCGCCTGCCACGCCGCTACCGAGTCCGACTCCGGCAGCAGCCACGCGAGCCGGCCACCGTCGATGACTGCGATGGTCTCACCGGCCCGAGCCGTCGCCCTGAGCTTCTCGGCAGCCGCGGCGACATCCAGCACGCGTCGAGCCGGACCGTCGACCAGGCCCAGAATCGACAACGCGAGCGGTCGCCCGTACCGAGCGGCTCGGGCGCTCTCGCGCGCAAGACGATCGACGAACGCCGAGTGATCGAGCGTGAGCGCCGCCGCCGCGTGGCCGCCATCCTCCCACGCGAGATACAGCGCGATCAGCTCTGCTACGGAACTCAGCCACGCGGTGCCCTCGGCCGAGCTCGCGCTTGCGCCGCGCACCACCAGCTGACCCCAGTGCGCGCCTGCCGGCGCGACGCCAGCGCGCTCGATGCCCCCATCTGGATCGCCATCGGCGCCGAGGAAGGCCACACCGACGTCCCCGGTCGCGGCGACGATCCCATGCGGCCCGACGAGGGCCGCCCCGTGGGCGTCGAGCAGGCGGCACGCGAGGCCGGTTGCCACGCTGCCGATGTCCGCGATCGAGTCGCGGCGGGCCACCATCGTCGCGACCCGGCGCAGGCCGATCTCGCGATCTCGGTCACGCTTGGCATTGGAGACGTCGCGCACGACGATCTCGGCCACGCCGTTTACCACGCGGCAGCGCGTCTCGACCCATATATGGCGATCGTCGCCGCGGCGCACGCGGTGCGAATCGCCCACGACCTCATCAGGGTTGGCGAATGCCTCGGCCAGCCGGCGGGCAACCTGCTCGGCCTCGTCCGCATGAGCCAGCCCCGGCCACGGCAGCGAGATCAGATCATCGGGGCGCAGTCCCGTGATGGCTCTCGCCGAGCCGTTGGCGGAGATAATCGTGCCGTCGGCCGCGCAGCGGAGGGTCAGATCGGTGGCGCGTCCGCCGAGAGGCCGGGCGCCGGTGCGCGTTTGGCGCCGCGCGGCCAGCTCGACGCGGGCGGTCAGCTCCTCGGTCGTAACGGGCCCCAGGACGTAGTCGGCCACGCCAGCCTCGATGGCGGGCATGATCTGATCGGCTCGCTCACGGGGGAGCAGCGCGATGACGGGCGGCCCACCGCGCGTCAGTGCGACGCCCTCGCCCCACTCGAGTACGACGACGTCGCTGCGGTTGGTGAGGGCTGCGACCGCCGGCGGCGCGCTGGTACGCACCCGGTAGCCAACCCGGCGCAGCGCAGCTGCGAGCTGCTCGCGACGGGCGCGGCGGCGCGAGGCGACGACGACGCGCGCGTTGGATGGCGCGAGCGTGGCCGGTACGGCGTTGACGGGGTTGGGCACGGACATGATAGGAGCCGCTGCGAGCGTAGGCTGCGCCGGCGAGTCGAGCGTACGGTCGGCTCGTGCCAGACTCGACGGGAGTTCGTGTAGTCGCGCCTATACGCGCGACCAGACCGCCGACCGCCCTGGCGAGTCGCCTTCGGGTTAGCCCAGCTTGTCCGAGAAGAGGGTGAAGGCGACGACGAAGGTCAGGCCGATCACCAGGAAGAGGCCGCCGAAGATCAGGCCCGTCAGCCGCTCGGGCAACCGGCCCTGTAATCGGCTTCCGATCTGGGCCCCGATGATCGCCCGGGCACTGCCCAGACGATCAGGTTCCAGGGGGTGGCGCCGAAGCCGTCCTCGGCCGCGAGCTGGAAGAGGTGGGTGATGGTGGCGCCCACCACCGTGCCCGCGACCACCACCGTCGACGTCGCCGCCGCAACCGGCAGAGGCACGCGCAGTCGTCGCGCCAGGTTGGGCATCACCGCCTCGCCGATTCCGGTGGAGATCATCTCGGCCGCGGTGCCGCCGCCCGCCGCCAGCGCATGCGAGGCATTCATGCCCCACACCGAGTACCGATATGTGCGTCCCTGCGAGCTCGTCACCTCACGCCGCTCGCTGCCGTGGCGGACCGGCGAGCCCGGTGCGCTCGTGGGCATCGCGCGCGTGCTGAATGAGGAGGTACGCCAGGAGCACCATCGCGATGCCATAGCCGATCCGGAGCGCGTTCTCGGGCACGCTGCGGGTCAGCAGCGCGCCAACCGCCGCCGCTGGGAGGCTCCAGACGATCAATCCACGCGCCATCTTCCAATCTACGAGGCGCCGGCGCATGTAGCCGTAGACGCCAGAGCTGAAGCCGGACGTCTCCAAGAAGAGGGCCGTACCGATCGCCGCGACCGTCGTGAGGGTCGGAGCGTCGAACAGCGGGAATCCGATCAGGAAGACCGGAATGAGCATCGCCGCGCCGCTGATCCCCGAGAACATCGCGAGGCTCGCGACGGTGATGCATACGGGGAACATGAACCAGTACACCGTCCAATCCATGCCATCACCCCGACGTCGATCGCGCGCGCTCCCGCGGGCGGCCCGCTTCGCACCCTTGGCCCATATCGTGATCGCGTAACCGCGGGTCACATGGGAACTGTGGCACCTCTCACGGAGGCGTCGGCCCAGCCACCGCGTCGATGTTCAGCCGAACGTAGTCGATGATCGGCGCGGGCATAGCGTCGGCGACCGCGTCAAGGAAGAGCTGGCCGGCCGCTTCGCCCAGCCGCTCCAGGTGTGAGCCGAGGACGACCGTACGCAGGTACTCCTTGAGATCCCGACGATCGAGCTCGAAGGGGTCGTGACTCAGCCAGGTCGCGATCTCAGCGAACCCCGCCGCCTCGAGATCGGCGCGAGCCTGCGCGTCGCTGCGAAAGTTCCAGGGGCTCCATGTCACGCCGGCCGCCCTGATTGCGTCCTGTACGCCCGTGATGTTTCCCGCGCCACCACAGTCGACATGGAGACGCCCGCCCGGGTTCAGGGCGTCGGCGAAGCGCCGGAAGACGCCGGCGTGGTCCGGCACCCAATGCAAGGTCGACGTGGAGACGATCACGTCGACCGCCTCGGTGAGCGCGAGAGGCTCGGTGAGGTCCGCCCGGATGAAGTGCACCCGCGGGTCCCCGCCGAGGCGCTCGCGGGCCCGGTCGAGCATCGCGGTGGATCCGTCCAGGGCGATGACGCGGCCGGCAGGCAGGCGCTCGAGCACCTGCGCCGTGACTCGCCCGGTGCCGCACCCTGCATCGAGCACCGTCTCGGAGCCGCGCAGTTCGATGCGCTCGAGCACCCCCGCTCCGCGATGCGCCATGTGGGCGCCGACGCGATCGTAGGAGAGGGCGTCCCACTCGCGCGCTCGACCCGCGTCGCGAGGACCGGTCATCGAGAGATGGTCGCAGACCGGCTGAAAACGCGCCCGTTGGAAGATGTCATAGCTTCCTCCCCCCGTGAAATGAAGCTTTGAGCGTTTTGGGGAGGTGTGACGGTGCGAATGAGTATTCCCACCGGTTTTCCCATCGCCGCGCATGGCGGATGGTGTCATCACACCAGCTCCGCCCCCACAAGAGGAGACACCGTGATCTGCGTCCCGTTGCCCCATCACCGGTCCTCCGGTCCGCGGATGCTCCCCCCCGGACGCCCGGAGCCCCGCTCCGACTCGGTCGGCGCGCGCGCGGACGCGTTGCTGGATGAGGTCTTCATCGACCTCGCCAATGCCGAGGTACAGCGCGGGCTCATGCGCTTGCTGACCGGGCTCGCCGAGCTTCGACGGCGTGCCAGCCGCCCCGAGTGGCGTCGCTTCAGCGACGAGACCTGGGTGCGCCACCCGGTGAGCAGCCAGTTCCTCGACCTGAGGATCCGAGAAGCGGCCATGCGCGTGGGAGGCCCACGCGCCGGTTTGGCCGCCCTGCTGTCCCTCCTCAGCGAGCGCACGCCGCCGGCGATCAGCTCACGCCGCCGCCGCTAGAGCGCCGGCGCGCGCCCTGCTGCACCGCACTCACCGGCAGGCGGCATGGCCGCGCGCTCGAATCGGGAAGTGACCGAGCCGCAGGGGTCGCCCCGCGTCCACTTGACCACCTATTGTCCGCGCTGTTACTAAAGCAATCGCTTGAGCAAGTCGATATTTGCACCTCCCGGGGGCGGCCCACGAACCCCCGCCGCAGCGCACCACCCGACCGAGCATTCCCGGGTCGCGGGCGCGGGGTAGGCTCAGGGGCGGGTGCGGTGTGGCCCCAGCATTGCCGGGATCATCTCGCGCCCACTCCTCAAAGGGCGCCGGCCGAGCCGACGCGCGCGGCTCGACCCACGGGCAGGCCGCACGCAGCTGATCGCGATCAAGGAGAGCCCTCGTGCCCGAGCGCACTGGATATGCACCAGGTACCCCGTCGTGGGTGGACCTCGCCTCCACCGACGTCGATGCCGCCAAGAAGTTCTACGGCGAGGTCTTCGGCTGGGATTTCCACGACATGCCCACTGACCAGGGCGGTTCGTACACGATGGCCACTAAGGGCGGGAAGGCCGTCGCAGGGATCATGAGCCAGCCGCCGATGATGGCCGAGCAAGGTCTGCCATCGGCATGGAACACCTATGTCACGGTGGCGAGCTGCGACGACTGTGTCGCGGAGGCCCAAGATGCCGGCGGCGCGGTCGCCATGCCGCCGATGGACGTGATGGACGCGGGCCGTATGGCCGTCGTGACCGACACGACCGGGGCGGCATGTTGCCTGTGGGAGCCCAACAGCAGTATCGGTGCCGAGGTCGTTAACGAGCACGGGGCGTGGAGCTGGGCATCTCTGATGACAGACGACCAGTCGAGCGCCAGCGACTTCTACTCCAAGCTCTTCGGCTGGCAGGCCAAGGCCGAGCAGATGCCCGACGGCAACGCGCTGACCCTCTACACGCTCCAAGGAGCTCCGGTCGCGCCGGCGGGGGCGC
>JAOTZF010000118.1 GCA_029861485.1 Thermoleophilia bacterium
CACGGATGTGCCGAGTCGTCCAAGCCGGAGGCGCCCGGATGGGCGTCTCCAAAATTCTCCGCAAGGAGAATAAGGGGGGATGCAATGTCCAAGAACGACAACCTGATCGTCGGAATCGACATCGGGACGACGAAGATCTGCGCAGTCGTCGCAGAAGAAACGGAAAACGGACTCGACATCGTCGGCATCGGGACGCACCCGAGCCGCGGCCTTCGCAAAGGCGTTGTCGTCGACATCGATGCGACGGTCGATTCAATCAAACAGGCGGTCGAAGAAGCGGAACTGATGGCGGATTGCGAGATCACGTCCGTCTACGCCGGCATTGCCGGGGGGCATATCCGTGCCTTCAACTCGCACGGCGTCGTCGCGGTGAAGGACCGCGAAGTGCGTGAAGGCGATGTCAAACGAGTCATCGATGCGGCCAAGGCGGTCGCGATCCCGATGGACCGCGAGGTCATCCACGTGATTCCGCAGGAATTCATCATCGATGACCAGGACGGGATCCGGGAGCCGCTCGGCATGAGCGGGGTTCGGCTCGAGGCGAAGATCCATATCGTGACGGCCGCTGTCACCAGCGCCCAGAACATCGTGAAGTGCTGCAACAAGGCCGGGCTGAACGTGATCGACATCGTGCTCGAACCGCTCGCGAGTGCCGGCGCCGTACTGGCGGACGACGAGCGAGAACTCGGCGTTTGCATGATCGACATCGGCGGCGGCACGACCGACATCGCCGTGTTCGCCGAGGGCTCGATCCACCACACGTCGGTGCTCGGACTCGGCGGCGCGCACATCTCGAACGACATCGCCGTGGGTCTGCGCACGCCCTTCGAAGAGGCGGAGCGCATCAAGAAGCGCTTCGGCGTCTCGTCGGCGCGCTTCCTCGCGAGTGACGACGTGATCAGCGTGCCGAGCGTCGGTGGCCGCCGACCGCGCGAGGTGTCGCGCAAGATCCTGTGCGAAATCATCGAGCCGCGGGTGGACGAGATCCTGAGCCTCGCCCGCCAGTCGCTGGTGAAGGAAGGGCTCGAAGATGCGATCCCGTCCGGGGTCGTGCTGACCGGCGGCGCCTCGGCGCTCGCCGGCCTGCTCGACCTCGCCGAAGAGATCTTCGAGAGTCCGGTGCGCGCCGGCATGCCGACGCGCATCGGCGGCCTGCAAGACGTGGTGCGCGGGCCGATGTACGCGACCGGCGTCGGGCTCGTGCTCTACGGCACCGGCCAGGACCGGCCCGACACCCGCTTCCGGATCCGCGACGAATCGATCTTCGGCCGGGTCAAGCAGCGGATGCGGGACTGGTTCTACCAGTTCGAATAGCCCCGCCCGGTCGGCCGCGCTTCGGGCGGTCGAGGGCGTGTGGAGCGGGTCGAAAAACTCGCAAAAGGTCTAACAAGAACGTGGTTTTTCTGTAGAATTCCCGCGACGTCCAGATCGCGCATGGGGGGTGAGATCATGGCGACGAAACGTACATCTCGAGGTACGTCCGGCGGCAGCTCCAGCGGCGAGAGCCGGCCGGAGAACGCCAAGAGAACCGAGACCCAGCAGGACCTGCTGCCGGACGAGGGCGATCTGCTCGAGTTCGCGGACACCGCCAGTCATCGCGCGATCATCAAGGTCGTGGGCTGTGGCGGGGGCGGCGGCAACGCGCTCAACAACATGGTGGTGTCGGGCCTGGCGGGCGTCGACTTCATCGCCGCCAATACCGACGCCCAGGCGCTGCAGCACAACCGTGCGCCGATCAAGGTGCAGCTTGGCAGTGAAGTGACGCGCGGCCTCGGCTGCGGCGCGGACCCGAACAAGGGACGCGAGTCGGCGCTCGAGGTGCGCGAGCGTCTGGGCGAGGCGTTCGCGGGGACGGACATGGTCTTCGTCACCGCCGGCCTCGGCGGCGGCACCGGCACCGGCGCCGCGCCGATCGTGGCGGAGGTGGCCAAGGAGGCGGGCGCGCTCACCGTCGGTGTGGTGACCAAGCCGTTCCTGTTCGAAGGCAAGGTGCGGATGAAGCACGCGGAGCGCGGGCTCGAAGAGCTCCACCGCGTGGTCGACACCGTCATCACGATCCCGAACCAGCGCCTGCTCGCACTCGCGGGCAAGGGCACCGCCATGCGCGACGCCTTCAAGCTGGCCGACGACGTGCTGTTCAACGCTGTGCGCGGCATCTCGGATCTCATCACGATCCACGGGCTCATCAATCTCGACTTCGCCGACGTGCGGACGATCATGAACGAGATGGGCGTCGCGCTGATGGGCACCGGCACCGCCATCGGCGACGAGCGCGCCGAGGACGCGGCCCGCATGGCCATCTCGAGCCCGCTGCTCGAGGATCTCTCGATCGACGGCGCCCACGGTGTGCTGATCAACATCACCGGTGGCTCCGATCTGTCGCTGTTCGAGGTCAACGAGGCGTCGACGCTGATCCAGGAGGCGGCCCACGAAGATGCGAACATCATCTTCGGTGCCGTGATCGACGAGAGCATGCCCGACGGCGAGATGCGGGTGACCGTGATCGCGACGGGTCTCGTCGACGATCGCATGCGCCGGGGCCGGGACGACTCCGCGCGGGAGATCGAGGATCACAGCAACGTGACGCCGCTGCGCCGCGAGCCGGTGCCGGCGGAGACGACCACGGTCACGGCCGAGACCCGCCCGGAGCCGATTCCGGTGACGGTGCCGGGACCGGATGTGGCCGAGCCAGCCGCCGCCCCGGGGCAGGATCAGGGAGACGACTTCCTGTCGCCGTTCGAGGACGAGCTCGACGTGCCGACCTTCCTGCGCCGGCAGGGCGCCACGCCCGACGACGAGGACGAGGACCGGGAGACGCCCGCGTTCCTGCGCCGCTCGGCGGACTGAGACCGACCCCGGTCGGAACCCGAACGGCGGGAGGGGCAACCTTCCCGCCGTTCGCTTTTGCGGCTGGCCTTGCCCGGAAGTCCTTGCTCCGGCAGCCTTGGCCGCCATGTCCGAATCCCTCATCCAGATCGAGCGCGACGCCGGCGTCGTCACCCTCAGCTTCCACGACCCCGAACGCCGCAACGCCATGACCCGCGCCATGGGAGAGGCCTTCTCCCGAGAGATCGCGGCCCTGCGGCGCGAGCCCGACCTGCGCGCGGTGGTCCTGACCGGCGCCGGCCGCGCCTTCTCGGCCGGAGGCGACCTCGGCATGCTCGAGGAGCTCGCGACCACCGGAGCGGCGCAGCGCGGGTTGGCCGACCGCGAGATCCGCGACACGATGCGCAGCTTCTACGGGCTGTTCCTATCCGTGCGCGAGCTCGCGTGTCCGAGCGTCGCCGCCATCAACGGGCACGCGATCGGCGCGGGACTGTGCGTCGCACTTGCGTGCGATCTGCGTGTCGCTGCGCGCGACGCCAAGCTCGGCCTCAACTTCACCAAGCTGGCGATCCACCCGGGCATGGGGGCGACCTGGACCCTCCCCCGCCTCGTCGGATCGGCCCGCGCGGCGGAGCTGCTCTACACGAGTCGGCTCTTCTCCGGCGAGGAGGCGCAGGCCATGGGCCTGGTGAGCCAGGCGCTCGCGGCCGAGGCTGTACTCCCCGCCGCGCAGGCCCTCGGGCGCGAGATCGCCGAGTGCTCTCCCATCGCCGTCAGCGGCTTGAAGCAAGCCCTGGCCCGCAGCGCCGGGGCCACCCTGGAGGATCAGCTCTCGTTCGAAGCGGCGGAGCAAGCCACCTGCTTCCAGAGCGAAGACGTGCACGAGGGGCTGGCCGCGGCGCGCGAGCGGCGCGCGCCGCGCTTCCAGGGGCGCTAGTTCCCAGAACTGCGCTAGGCGTGCCGCGGGTGCTTGCCTTCGCTGACTCGGAGCCAGCATTCGAGCGTGCGATTTGGTGACCGATGTCACGCCGGGTGCATTCTTCGTGTGCTACCGCTCAAGTACGGGTGGGATCCTACGAAGAGCAATGACGGCTGCTCTTGGTGGGAATGGGGTTCCGGCGGACGGGACCCTTGCTGCGACAGTCGTCCATAGATGCTGATCTTGGGGGGACCTCCTTGGCGCGCGCGCTTCGCAACCACAATGTCTGGCTGGTTCTGACCTACGTGGGGCTCATCTTCTTGATGGCCCGGACGTACGCGTAGCGCGTAACGAACGGCTCCCTGAGCGCTTGCCGGGACCCAGCTCGGGGCCTGCCCCGAGCAACCGAGGCACGCCGAAGGCGTGCCGTGCCAGCAGGGCGGCTTCGCCGCCCGCTAACCGGCAAGATCAGGTCAGCGCCTCGACCGGGGCCAGGATCTCGGACGCGTTGAAGAAGTACGAGATCTCGACCTTCGCCGTCTCGGGAGCGTCGGAGCCGTGGGTCGCGTTGCGCTCGATGTCGGTGCCGAAGTCGCCCCGGATGGTGCCGGCCGGAGCCTCACTGGAGTTCGTGGGCCCGAGCAGGTCCCGGTGGGCCAGGATCGCGTTCTCGCCCTCGAGCACGCTCACCACGACCGGCCCCGAGGTCATGAACTTCACCAGCTCCCCGTAGAAGGGGCGCTCCTTGTGCACCGCATAGAAGCCCTGAGCCAGCGTCTCGCTGAGCTGGATCCGCTTCATCGCGAGAATCTTGAGCCCCGCCTGCTCGAACCGGGCGAGGATCTCACCGGTCGCGCCGGGCTTCGCCGTGGCATCCGGCTTGATGATCGAGAGGGTTCGTTCGACGGCCATCGCAAGGGTCTCCTCAGACGCTGGGTCCAGTGTGAGGCGGGATCCTAGCCAGCCAGAAACCGAGCGCACCCCGAAGCGTCGGGGGAAAGCCGGTTGGCCGGAGCGCGGGACTGGAGTGCTCAGTCCGCGACGGCGCTCAACGAGTTGTCGATGAAGGCGCGGAGCTGCTCGTGCTGCTCCACCTCCAGGTTGCGAAACTCGACCCCGAAGCCGGACGGGCCGTCGGGGTTGCCGGCGTTCCGGGCATGGATCACCTCGGCCTCGAGCCGCAGCGGAGCGGGCGTCATCTCGCCCTCGATCTCCAGGCGCAGCGGCGTCCCGGGCGGAAGCGGATCGATGCAGGCGACGAACAAACCGCCCTCCGAGAGGTTGATCAGGGCGGCGGCATGTTCGCCGTCGGCCTCGTAGCGAACCTTCAGGTGAGTCGGCACCCGGAGGTGCCTCGGATGCTTGTCGGGCCCGACCGGCGGCGTGTGTCCGAATTCGAAGGAGAGGAGATCGCGCAGCTCGCTCCAGCGTTCGAGATCCAGCACCGAGAGCGGCGGGTCCCCCTCGACCCGACGCCGATTCAGCGCCGTGAACTCTCCTGCCAGTTCTGCGAGCCGGCGATTCCCCATGCAGGGGATATCGACCAATCGCCGAAACCGCTCAAGTGTGGGGATGGGTAGTTCTCGTGACGTCCGTCACCCACCCGTGTCAGGCCGGGGCCACGGAGAGCACGAGCTTTCCGAAGTGCTCGCTCTGCTGCATGCGCCGGTGGGCCTCGCCCGCCTCGGCGAGGGGCAGCACCTGGTCCACCACCGGCCCGATCGTACCCTGCTCCAGGGCCGTCCCGAAGCGGGCCAGGAAGCCCTCGACGATCGCGGCCTTCTCCTCGTTGGGTCGCGCGCGCAGGGTCGAGCCGATGATCTGCAAGCGCTTCATCATCACGAGACCGAGGTTCAGCTCCGCCTTCGCGCCGCCCATCAGCCCCATGATCACCAGGCGTCCGCCCACGGCGAGGCTCTGGAGGTTGCGCTCGAGGTAGGGGCCGGCGATGTAGTCGAGGACGACGTCCACCCCCGCGCCACCGGTCGCCTCCTTCGCGGCCAGGACGAAGTCGGCCTCGTTGTAGTTCACGGCGACGTCGGCTCCGAGCTCGCGGCACTTCGCGCACTTGGCGTCCGAGC
>JAOTZF010000005.1 GCA_029861485.1 Thermoleophilia bacterium
TCGACCGCGCGGGCAAGGTCTCGGCGTTCGCCGTCATGACGGCTGTGACGCTCTCGTTGGCGAGTAACGCCATCTGGATCGACGGTCTGCTGATTCTGGCGGCAGCGCTCTCGCTGGCGACTCTTGCGAATTACCTTGTCAAGACCGCGGTTGGGGCGTGGCCGAGGGCAAAGACCGGGTGAGTCCACCGAGAACCTGGGCTATGCTCGCAAAGCAACCGGTTCCAGTGGAGGCGCGGTGGATTCGACCCCCGATCTGACGGAGCTCTCGGACGAGGAGCTCAAGGACAGTATTCAAGAGCTGACCGCTCAGGAGCGGCAGCTCTCATATGAGCGGCGCCTCCTGCATGGCCGGATCGAGCTGCTCAAGAGCGAGCTCGTGCTGCGCCTCAAGGGGCGAAGCGACGGGGAGCTGGCGAAGGTCGACGTCGAGAGCCTCACGGCGATCTTGGCCCAGCGCCTGCCGGATCTCGAGCGACTCGAGGGCTCCGAACCGGCGGAGTGAGGGGGCTCGCGTGGTCGATGACGCGCGAACGACAGGCCCGTTTTCGATAGATGACGATGCCGGGGACTCGACTGGCCCGGCGTTGGTCGTGCGTTCGGGAAGCCTGGCGGGCGTGGTGCACCAGCTGGAGGCGCCCGAGGTCACCGTGGGGCGCAGCCCCTCGTGCGACATCTTTCTGGACGACATCACGGTGTCCCGCAACCACGCCCGACTGACGCTGGCCGACGGCGCCGTCAAACTGGTCGACCTCGACAGTTTGAACGGAACGTACGTGAATCGCCGCCGCATCGAAGATTCCGAAACCCTCAGCCACGGTGACGAGCTGCAGATCGGCAAGTTCCGGCTTGCCTTCATCTCGGGGTGAGCGAGGAGCAGGACAGCCCTGCGGCGGCCGCCCACGAGGAGCAGCCGGAGGTCGATGAGCGCCTGACGATCGGCGCCGTCCATCAGCTGCTGAGGGCGGACTTTCCCAGTCTGTCTGTATCGAAGATCCGCTACCTCGAGGATCAGGGTCTCATCACTCCGGAGCGCACCCCGGGCGGCTACCGGGTGTTCTCCCCACTCGACGTCGAGCGGCTGCGCACGGTGCTGCGCCTCCAGCGCGACGAGTTCCTGCCGCTCAGGGTCATCCGCCAAGAGCTCGAGTCGTCGACCAGCGGTGCGTTCAGCGTCGCCAACCAAGCGCGTCAGCTGAAACGCGCGAACCTCACCGAACCAGCGCCCACACGCCGCGACGCGGCTGCGGACGTAATCAGCGCGACCGGTGCCGATCCGCAGTTGGTCGCGGCCCTCGAGGAGTTCGGCCTGCTGTCCGGCAACGCCAAGGACGGCTACGACGAGACCGACCGCGAGATCATCCAGACCGCGCTCGAGCTCACGCAGTACGGCGTTGAGGCGCGCCACCTACGCCTTTTTCGCACCGCCGCCGAGCGCGAGGCGGGGCTGCTGGAGCAGTTGCTCGCCGCAAACCTGCGCAGCAAGAACCCGGCGCGCCGGCGCGAGGCCCTCGACGCGCTCGAGAGCCTGGCGGCCCTGAGCTCCCATCTGCGCCACCTCATGTTGGTGTCGAGCCTGCGCCAGATCACCGGCTCGTGAGCTTCGATCTCAATGCGGCCATTCGTCGCATCCCGGATCATCCGACGCCGGGGACCCTGTTCTTCGATGTCATGCCGCTCTTTGAGAACGCCGAGGGGTTGGCGTACTGCTCGACCCAGCTCGTCGCGTACTCGCGGACGCAGAGGGCCGGCGCCGTGCTCGGCATCGAGGCCCGTGGACTGATCCTCGGGGGGGTCATTGCACGAGAGCTGAATGCCGGCCTGGCCGTGGCTCGCAAGCCCGGCAAGCTGCCGGGCGAGAAGCTGAGTCAGAGCTATGAGCTGGAGTACGGAGCCGACGAGCTTCAGCTGCACATCGGAGCGATCGCGCCGGGTGCGCGCGTGGTGGTGCATGACGATCTGCTCGCGACTGGCGGTACCGCCGAGGCGGCGTGCAAGCTCGTGGAACGCTCGGGGGGCCACGTCGCGGGCGTCGCATTCGTCGTTGAGTTGGACTTCCTGCCTGGTCGCGAGCGACTGGAAAACCAAGGCTATGACGTGCACAGTCTCGTCGTGTTCGACTCGGAGCGAATGGCGTGAGTCGCGCGATCGGCGTTGATATCGGCGGGAGCGGAATCAAGGCCGCCATCGTCGACGTCGAAAAGGGGGACTTCGACGGGGAGCGGGTCAAGATCGCCACCCCTCGACCCGCAACGCCCGAGGCGGTGGTGGCTACTACCCGTGAGGCGATCGCCGGTTTTCCAGCCGACCTGCCCGTCGGGATCGGCTTTCCCGCAGCCGTCCTCGATGGAACGGTGATGACTGCGGCGCACGTGGATCCGGCATGGATCGGTTTCGCCGGCACGCCGGCGTTCGCACACGCATTCGAGCGGGAATGCACCATGCTCAATGACGCCGACGCCGCCGGCCTCGCCGAGATGCGCTTTGGTAGCGGCGAAGGGGAGCAGGGGGTGGTGGTGATGCTGACTCTCGGCACCGGAATCGGCTCCGCGCTCTTCATCAACGGCGAGCTCGTGCCCAATACGGAGTTCGGTCACATCGAGATTCGCGGCCAAGACGCCGAATCGCGCGCGGCCGCCTCGCGACGAAAGGCGGACGACCTGAGCTGGACCGAGTGGGCTGCTCTGCTCGATGAGGCCATTCACCGACTCGATCTCCTGCTCTGGCCCGAGCTGGTGATCCTCGGGGGTGGCGTGTCGCGCAAGGCCGAAAAATTCGTTCCGCTGCTCACGGCGCGGCCCCGCATCGTTCCCGCGCGCTTGCTGAACCGTGCGGGCATCGTCGGCGCCGCATGCCGCGCGAGAGAGGTTCTCTAGCCGACGTAGGAGCGCTCGAGATGGGCTAGGAACGGCCCGGCGTCGAGCGGCTGGCCGGTCGCGTCGGCCATCAAGGCTTCTGCATCCCGGAGGTTTCCCTGCGTATGGATGCGATCGCGCATGAAGCTCAGCAGCGGGGCGAGCTCGCCCCGCTCGATCAGGGGCGCCGTGGGGCCGAGATGATCGTGAAGGGCGGCATCGAGCTGGGCCGCGTAGAGGTTCCCGAGGGTGTAGGTGGGGAAGTAGCCGAACATCCCCTCCGGCCAGTGGATGTCCTGCATGCAGCCCTCGCCGTCGGCGGCCGGTCGGATGCCGAGCAGCTGCTCCAGGCGGTCGCCCCACGCCACCGGCAGATCGGCGACCTCGAGGTCGCCGCGGATCATCGCGAGCTCCAGCTCGAAGCGGAGCCCGATGTGGAGGTTGTAGGTGACCTCGTCCGATTCGACGCGGATGAAGGACGGGTGGACCCGGGTGGCGCCCCGACGCAGATCGTCCTCGCTGACTCCTCGCATGGCGTCGGGGAAGAGCCGCCTCAAGGTGGGCGCGAGGTGCGTCCAGAACGCGTGCGTGCGACCGACGTGGTTCTCCCAGAAACGGGACTGCGACTCGTGGGCTCCGAGTGACGGCGCGTCACGCAGTGGCGTGCGCGCGAACTCTTGTGGGAAGCCCTGCTCATACAGAGCGTGGCCGGCCTCGTGCATGACGGCCAGGATGTTCCCCATGGGGTCGGAGCTGTCCACGCGCGTTGTGAACCGCACATCCCCGCTGTGGGGCGAGCAGGTGAATGGATGGGCCGACTGGGCGAGCGCGCCGGTCTCCCGTTCGAAGCCCACCAGGTCCGCAATATCCGACGCGAGCGTCATCTGCGCGTCTACCGGCCAGGTGCGCTCGGGCAAAGCGGCTGCGTCGTCGTCGACGCGGTCGAGCAGGCTCTGGATTCCCGCAGCGAGGTCGCGGAAGAGCACCTCGAGTTGTGCTGCACGCGCTCCCGGCTCGAATTGATCAAGGAGACCGTCGTAGGGCTCATCGCCGATGTCGAGCGCGTCGGCCTGCCGCCGCTTGAGCTCCACGAGCGGACTCAGTGCGGCCGCGAATGTCGCGAAGTCATCACGGGGTCGGGTTTCGATCCAGGTGGATACGCATCGCGACGACGCTTCGCTGAGCTCGCGCACAAGTGACTCGGGCACGCGCGAGGCGCGGTCACGCTCCCGCCTCATGAGGGCGATCACCCTGTCGTGAGCCGGGGTCGTGGCGCTGGCTGACGCAGAATCGAGCAGCTCATCGCCATCGGGGCGCATCAGCTCGCGGTGGCTGAGGGCCGCCATCGTTCCGAGCAGCTTCGCTCGACCCTCGCCGCCACCCGCCGGCATGATCGTCTCTCGATCCCAGCCGAGCACCGTAGAGGTCCCCGAGAGGTCCGCCAGGGTTCCGGTCCACTCGAGCAGCGCCTGCCACTCGGCGCCGGTGGGAAAGGGTCCGCCGCCCATGCGGCAACCCTATCGAGGCGGCGTATCCTGACTGCATGCCGACGCGTCGAGAGCCGCCTGCGCTGGTGGTTCGCTGGGAGGAGCTCCACCCGGGGCTGCAGGTGGCCATCGTGGCCCCGCTCGCCATCCTCTCGCTCTGGGCGATCCACGTGTGGTTCCTGGGTCAGCCCGTCGCGCGCGGCCTCTCGTATGGAGTCTTCTGGGGCGTGATCCTCGCGGGGGCCGTAATTGGCGCAACCCGCTCGGAACGGGCCAGGCGCCGGGCCCGCACGGAGCGCGGCGCCAAGTAGCGGTTAGCCTGAGGAGGCTTCCTCTGCTGCCTCGCCGAACTGCTGAACTGCGGACTGGACCTGGGGCGCCGCGGCCTCGATCTCGTCTGTGTCGCCGCTCGCCGCGACCTCCGCGAACCGTCGAAGTGAGCTGCTGAGCTCGGCGGCGTTGCTGAGCAGGGCGGTCCGCTGGCGTTCGACGGCCGGTACCGAGAACGTGTATCTCGACATGGACTCGATCGCGGCGTCGAACTTCTCCACTTCGACCGCGAGCTCGGGCGCGCTGGCCATGAGTCCTCCGATATCCGAAACTCGGTTGAGGGCCGCGCCGAACGCGGTCATCGCGCCGGCGGCTGCCCGCACGTCGGCCAAGTACCGATTGAGATCTCCGGCGCCGAGCTCCTCGAGGTCGCCGGAGCTGGCGGCAGGGGAGCCGTCGTCGAGGCCATCGGCCGGTTCAGAGGTCTCGACGCCGGCGTCGCTGCCGCAGTCTGTGAGGCCAAGCTCGCGCGCCTTCTCATCGGCCTTCTCCTGCGCCGCGTCGATCTGCGGGGTGAGGTCCTCGATCACCGTGGCGGCGCTCTCGCCATCCTTGATCCGGTCGGTCGCCTCCTGAATGCCGGAGAGCTGCTCGTTCAGGAAGCCCATCGCGGCGTTGTGGGCGCCGGCGAGATCCTCGGGCGGCCTGAGGTCGCGGAGCTCGCTGAGCTGTTCGCGGTTGATCTCGAGGCCGGCCTCGAGGAACTCCACGACGCCGTCCTCGCTGGTCGGCTCGGTCAAGGCATCGGTCTCGGCCTCGAAGTCGCGACAGATCTTGTCGGCGGCCTCCCGATAGTCGTCGGCGGTCAGGGTGCCGCCGTCGTCACTACCACCACCGCCGCACCCGGCAGCAATGGCGGCACTGGCGGCCACTGCGGCAAGTCCGACCAGACGGGGGCTGCGCGACAATGTCATCTGTCCTCCAAGGCGGGTCATGGACGGCCGGCTGGCCGCTATCGGGGATCATTAGCGGGTCTTCGCCCCCGCGTTACACCCAATTGAGGGGTCTGCGAGGGCACGCAGCATGCAGCCCTGGAATACGATTGCCGAGAATAGTCACGGGAGGGAACGTGGACGACGCAGTCGTAGACGCCATCAACGCTCAGGTAGGCCGCGAGTTCGCTGCGGAGCTGGAGTACCTCCAGATCTCGGCCTACTTCGACGACGAGGGTCTCAAGGAACTGTCGAGCTTCTTCCGGGCTCAGGCCGATGAAGAGCGCAGCCATGCCCTCCGGTTCATCGACTACCTCACGGAGGCCGGCGGGCACGTCGCCATTCCGGCCCTGTCCGCGCCACGCCACCAGTTCGAATCCGCTCAGGAGGCCGTCGAGCTGAGCTTGGCGTGGGAGGAGTCGGTCACCGACTACATCAACGGCCTTATGGCCCTCGCCGTCCAGAAGAACGACTTCGCCGCGCAGCAGATGCTTCAGTGGTTCATCGCGGAGCAGGTCGAGGAAGTGGCGACCATGAGCGAGCTGCTCAGCGTCGTGCGGCGAGCCGGAGCCGAAAACCTCCTCCTCGTCGAGGACTACATCTCCCGCTCGATCGTGAATCGGGCGGGACCCGACCCGGCCGCCTGAGTTCGGTGGAGCCGCCCGCCGGAGACGGCCTGGACCGCTACCGGGCGCTGATCGAGCTCCTTCGAGGCTCGCGCGCGAGCCTCGACATGACGGTACCGGGTGACGCTGTTCGGCGGCTGGTGCTCTCTCGGAGCTCGGCCGTGCGGTCTGTCGACCTGCTGTCACCGCGTACTCTGCGCGTCGGCATCGCGCTGGGGCCGCTCGCGCGTCACGTCGAGATCGATCTCCTGAAGGAGATCCACTACCGGGCCGGTGAGTGGGTGCCCGTCGGCGACCTCTCGGGCGCAATTGGAACCGTGACGCGTCTCGTGCGGGTGCTACGCGTCAAGCGCGAGCTGATGAGCAAGCTCGACGTACGTCGCGGCGAGGGCCACTCGAACCGCCTCTACATCGACCTCCCGGCGTTCCTCGAGGGCACCCCCTTCGTCGACGTGTTCCCCGAGGACGGAGAGCTCACCATCAGCGATGTCGATTTCGCCGGCGGCGAGGCCTCGGCCCGGGTTTACGCGGCGATCTGAGCCTGAGCTCAAGCGGCGTGACTGACCGGTCCCAGAACCTCGCGTACCGCGCCCGGGCCCTCTCGAAGCATCTTTGCCGCGCGCTTCGCGGCGGTCGCACGCTCAAAGGCCGCACGAGCGCCTACCGCGTCTCCTGCGCGTAGGCGCTCACGGGCCTCGTCTGATGCGGCGTCCGCTATGCGCTGGGTTCGCTCAGCCAGTCGAGCGTTTCGTCCGGTCTTGACCGGCGCTTCGCCAACGTCGAGGTGGAGCTGTCTCAGTGATCTCTTCGAACGCATGTTCGTATACTGCCATGGTCATCGGACAGAACACGTGTTCGATCAGCTAGGCGTCGTCGTCCTCGGCCTTGTTGGAGTGGAGGAAGACGATCCGATCGCCTGCCTCGGTGCGCTGAGCGCGGGAGTCGTCGAAGCGCAGCAGCTCGCCGCGACGGACGATCGCAACGACCAGCTGGTCGTTGCGAAGGTCGGAGAGGGAGCCGATCTCGTCGTGCGCAAGGGGGCGCTCGCCGATATCGAGACCCTCGCCGAGGGTCGCCAGCTCCTCGAGGACGCGAACCAGGCGGGGAGCGCGCGTCGCGAGTCCCAGCAGTCGGCCGGCAGCCTCGGACGAGGTGATCACCGAGTTCGCGCCGCTCTGCCGCAGCAGCTGCGCATTCTCGGCCTCGCGAGCGGCGGCGACCAGCGTGATGCCGCGGTTGAGCTGACGGGCGGTGAGCGTGATCAGCACCGCCGAGTCATCGGCCTGCGGTGCGACGACGATCGCTTTGGCCTTTTGGATGCCGGCGTCCTCGAGCACCGCCGTGCTCGAGGCGTTGCCGAGGATGCCGACCAGGCCGCTGGAGTTCGCCTCGGCGATTGCCTCGGGGCGACTGTCGATCACGACGATCTGACTCGGATCGACCTCCTGAGCGGTGAGCACGCGGACAGCGCTCTTACCCTTAACGCCGTAACCGGCGATGATGTAGTGGTCTTTCACGTGTGCCCTCCAGCGGCGCTCGCGGTAACGCTCACGGGTGCGCTCCGTGAGAACCTCCAGCGTCGTGCCAACGAGTACGATCAGGAAGATCACCCGCGCCGGCGTCACGAAGAAGATTGTCGCGAGCCGCGCTGAGTCGGATGTTGGGACGATATCGCCGTAGCCGGCGGTCGTGATGCTCACGGTGGAGTAGTAGAAGACCTCCAGCACACCGACCGAGTTACCTTGCGGATCGATGTATCCGTCGCGGTTTACCCACGCTACCGCGGCCACGAAGACGATCAGGGCAAGGGCAAGGGCCATCCGGCGCCCGATCGCGACCGTCGGCGACAGCTCGTGGCGGGGAATGCTCAGACCGGGGGTCTCGGGCAACTTGCGCCCGAGGCGCAGGCGATCACGAAGGGACTTCTGCTCCACGATGATGGACGCTAGCGCTCGCCGACGCCATGCGGCGAAACAGGGATTGCGCGCTTGTGAGATCGAGGGCCCCAGGGACCAAGCTCCGGCGCCCGACGGGGCGCGGATCGCTAGCCTCTCTGCCGTGGTAGCGCGTTCCGACTGGTCATGGGCCTGAACGCCCGCAGGCTCGCCATAACCGCGGCTGCGATCGCGGTCGCGCTGATCGTGGCGCGCGTGGTGGTCCACTACGCCGCCGAGATCACGATCAAGACGTCGTTCTACGACGCGTTGGGGATGGGCGGCGCCTATGCGACGCGCTGGCAGACGTCCGTCATCCTTGCGGTGGTCGGCGTGGTGGCCGCCGTGATCCTGTCGTTGCCGATGCTCTACCTGCTGCGGCGGCCGGCCGATGACGCGGCGTCCGGCGAGGCACCGCTGATTCCGGACAACCCGGATGACATCAACTGGGACGGGCCTGTGCCCGAGCCCGAGGACCCGAGCACGCCGGGTGTGACCCCTGACGCCCTTCGTCAGGGCCTCCGCATCGGCTGGCTGGTGACTCTTGCGCTCCTCATCGGGATCCTCGCACCGGGCCTTACGCAGATGCGCGACGAACTCCTTGCCGCGTTCAACAGCACGGCCTTCGGCGTCGACGACCCCATCTTCGGCCGCGACGTCTCCTTCTTCGTCTTCACCGAGCCCGCCATCAGCGGAGTTGTGGCCCTGGTGACGGGTGCCCTCGCCCTCGCGACGATCGCCAGCGTCGCGGCAGGGATAGCCCTCTGGGTCACCGAGCGCCGCGTCGGCAGCTGGCTCGAGTCGCGGGTGATCCTCGAGCGCACGCAGACCGTGGGGTTCGCTCTCGGAGGCCTGTTCCTACTGGGGCTTTCGATCTCCCTTTGGATGTCCCGGTACCAGATGACGATCGGCGGAGACGACGTCATCGCGGGCGCGGGCGCGGCAGCGCGCGATATCGACATCCCGACTCGGGCGGTGGGTGCGCTGCTACTCGCGGTGCTGTCGATCGGGATCATCGCGCTCGCGGCTCCGGGGCTGCGCCGCCGATTCGAGAAGGTCCAGATTCGCGAGGCGGCACTTGCCGCCACCGCAGCGTGGGGTGTCGCGGCGCTGGCCCTGGTGGTCTTCGCGACGCCCTGGTGGGTCGTGCTCCTCGTGCCGATCGGCGTGGCCGGGGGCATCCTCTACCGCAGCGCGTCACCGCAACTGAGACACCTCACCCCGGCGTGGTCGCTGCCGGCGTTCGCCGCGGCCACCGGAATCATCGTGAGCGCGCTCGGGCCCGCCGGGGCGGCGCTGAACGACGCGGTGGTCCTGCGAGGCTCCAAACTCCAGGTCGAGCAGGAGAATATCGCCGCCACGCTCGAGTCGACCCGCCGCGCCACCGGCATCGACCAGGCGGAGCAGACTGACGCGCCGTACCGTCGGAACGGCGTTACCCGGGCCGCCATCCTTGAGACCCCAGCATCGGTTAGCTCGCTGCGCTTTCTGGATACCGGGCCCACCCTTGAGGCCTGCTCGCGCCTTCAGGTCGTGAACCTGTCGTACACCTGCAACGACGTGGACGTCGATCGCTACGAGCTCGACGGCGAGCGTCGCACGGTGTTCGTGATGGGTCGCGAGATCGACTACACGCGGGCCCCCGACTTCCAGCGTCGCCACTTCACCTTCACGCATGGTTTCGGCCTCATCGCGGCGCCGGTGAACGAGATCGACGAGAGCGGCCGCCCGCGGTGGATCGCCGGCTCGATCCCCCAGCAGGGCCAGCTGCCGATCGAGGAGCCGCGCATCTACTTCGGGGCGCAGCGCGGTACCGATTGGGCAATGGTGAACACCACCCAGCGGGTCTTCGACGGCACCCGCGAGAACGTGCAGGTGGAGTGGAACGGCAGCACGGGCATCCGCGTCGGCTCGGGATGGAAGAGGCTGGCCATGACCGAGTTCCTGGGCGGCCTGCCGTTCATCGGGGGCGGGCGCGAGGTGTGGAATGCGACCTCCGGCCGGCCCGCCGACTCCGACAGCGAGCTGCTGCTCTACCGGGACATCAGCACGCGGGTGAACGAACTGGCGCCCTTCCTCTCGGTCGATCGGGATCCGTACTTCGTCGCGGCCGACGGCGAGCTCTGGGTCATGGCGAACGCCTATACCGAGACGGATCGCTACCCGTACAGCGCCGACTTCGGAGGTATCAACTACCGGCGCCAGGCGGCGGTGGCGGTGATGAACGCCTACACCGGCAAGACCGTCCTCTACGCACTCGACGGCGATCCGATCATTTCCACTTGGCGGAAGGTGTACCCGGAGCTGTTCACCGACTTCTCCGAGATGCCGGAGTCCATTCAGGCGCACCTGCGCTACGGCGAGGCCCTCTTCGACCTGCAGGCGCGCGCTCTCGAGCGCTTTCACGTCGAGGACCCCTCCGTCTTCTTCTCCGGCGATCAGGCCTGGGCCATCACCGAGGAAAGCTCCGGGCAGGGGGAAGAGGGCAGCCGGGTGCTGTCGCCGGCTCGCTACACCTACGCCGTGCTGCCCGGTGCCCAGGACGAGCGTTTCGTCGCCATCAGAGCGTTCAAACCCCGTGTCCAAGGGCGCGGAATCGGGTTCACCGGGTGGCTTGCGGTCTCGAACGAGCCCGATGACTTCGGTCGCCTGACCCTGCTCGAGTTCCCGATCGGGGGCGCGGATCCGCTCGTCGCGATCGACACCTTCACGAGTAACGTGTCCCGTGACCGCGAGCTGTCGGCCGAGCTCGGCGTACGCGGCGATCGGGTGCTTCGCGGCAACACGATCGTCGTACCGATCGGGGAGGGTGTGCTGTACGTGCAGCCGCTCTACCTCGACGCACCTCAGGGTGACTCGCTGCCGTTGCTGTGGCAGGTCGTTGTGAGCTTCGGTGACGACGAGGTGCACGTCGAGAGCAGCTTCGAAGAGGCGCTCGCCCAGGCTCTACGGGCCCGAGGCGGCGGCGGTGACAGGGCGGAGGGTCCGAACGCCACGACCGGGGACGAGACGGTGGACGAGCTGGTTCGCCGTGCTGCCAGCGAGTTCCGAGCCTACCGGAAGGCGTTCGGAGACGGCGAGTTCGAGGAGGCCGCGCGCCGCCTCGAGGCCTTCCAGCGAGCCCTTGATGCCGCTGAGCGCGCGTCGGGCGGGAGTCCACCGGCCGACGCGTCGAGCAGCACTCCGCTGCCAGACCCGGCCGCGAATGGCGACGCGCCGGCGGCGGCCGAGGAGGGCGTTCCGGCACCGGCTCCGAGCGATGGGTGACGAGCCCGAGGTGGGCCACCCGCTCGCGGGGCGCCTGCTTCAGGCGACGCCCATACTTCCGGCGCGTGACGTCGAGGCCGGCGCGGCCTCCTATCGCGAGAACCTCGGCTTCCGCATCGTGCAGGTCGAGAAGGGGCACGGCGTCAGCCGCTGCTGAGCTCACTCTCCGGGTCGCAGCGTCGATCCACAGTGCGCCACTGCGCATGGTGAAGGGGTGCGCCGCACTCGGTAGGCCCGACGACCGTGCCCTCGGCTATGGCTCCGAGTTCGGCGATCTTCATCTTGGCCCGGCAGATGGGCTGGTTCGCATCAGCGAAGGCGTCCTCCGCGTGAGCGATCGCGGAGTCGGCGGATGCGGCGACGACGACGACCTCCGACAGTTGGAAGGGTCCGTCCCAGCCGCTGGTCACCGCAAAGAGCCTCAGGTCCCTCATGCCGGCTCGGTCTCCAGTCGCGTGGCGCTGTTCTTCGAGATGAGCCGCAGGATCACCGCACCGAGCAGGCCGGCCAGAATCGATCCGGCGAGGATGCCGAACTTCGCCTCGTCGATGAGAGCCGGGTCGGTATAGGCCAGTCCGGCCACGAAGATGGCGACGGTGAAGCCGATACCGGCGAGCGCGCCGACTCCTAGGAGGTGGAACCAGGTCACACCGGCGGGAAGCTCCGCGACACGGATCTTCGTCGCGGCGTACGAGCCGAGGAAGATGCCGAGCGTCTTGCCGACGAGCAGTCCCACAACCACCCCGAGCGTGATCCGGCTGGAGAGCGCCGCGGAGACGCTGTCGCCGCTGATCACGATCCCTGCCTCGGCCAGAGCAAACAGCGGCAGGATCACGAAGCTGCTCCATGGGTGCAGGTGGTGCTCGTAGCGCTCGAGCATCGGGACGGACTCCCGCCCGAGGGTCTGTATGCGCTGCCAACGCCCGATCTCTGCGCTGTGCTCGGCGACTCCGCCCTCCAGATCTTCGATGATCGAGGCCGCCTCGGGGCACGCCGAGCGGTCGCCCCGCTTGGAGTACACCGGCATCAGGAGGCCGATCGCCACTCCTGCGATCGTCGGGTGTACGCCGGACTGCTGCACCGCGGCCCAGACCCCGAAGCCGAGAACGAGATAGGGAACCCAGCTGTAGACGTGGATCCTGACAATCGCGTAGATCGCCAGCAGCCCTACGACGGCGGCGCCGAGCCAGGCGACCTCGACACCTCCGCTGTAGAAGATCGCGATCACGGCGATGGCGCCGATGTCGTCCACTACGGCCACCGCGAGAAGAAAGGCCGCGAGCTGGTTCGGCACGTGCTTGCTCAGCAGCGAGATGGCGCCGACGGCGAAGGCGATGTCGGTCGCCATCGGTATGCCCCAGCCTGTGAGCGCCGCGCCGTCACCGGCCGCGATCATCACGAACAGCAGCGCAGGCAGGACCATCCCGCCAACGGCGGCGAAGACCGGTAGCAGAGCCACCCGGCGCTCCTTGAGCTCGCCAACGGTGAGCTCGCGCTTGATCTCCATCCCGACGACGAAGAAGAAGATGGCCATGAGGCCGTCCACCACCAAGTGGCGCAGATCGGTCGTGGCCTCGACTCCACCGACCGAGATGAAGCTGATCTCGGCGCGCCAGAAGTCCTCGTAGTGCGCCGTCGCGACGTTCGCCCAGATCAGCGCCACGACGGCGGCGACTCCGAGCACCATGCCGCCAGCCGACTCCGTGAGGAGGAACTCCTGGAGCGGGCTGATCAGTCTGCGGCGCGGTCCTTCGGGCAGGGCTGCCCGAGGGCCCGCGCTCGTGGGGTCCTTCGCGGTCGTCACCGCCCCTAAGGATAACCAGGCGGCGATACCAACTTCAGCGCGCGGCCCTCGGCGACGGTAGGGTGCCCGCATTCGTCAGTCGAGAGGGAGAGAGCAGCAACTATGCAGGTCCTACGCTCGGGAACGCTCATCGAGCAACTTCTGCCACGGATCGACTTCCAGAATGCCGCCGACAGCCGCGATGCGACAATCGTTCGCGACCTGGTGCTCGTCTCGGCAGGGGTTGTGCTGGTGGCGCTCTGCGCCCAGATCACGATTCCATGGCATCCAGTGCCGCTGACCGGTCAGACGTTCGCTGTGCTGCTCGTGGGCGGCCTCTACGGCATGGTCCGCGGAACGATCACGCTCGCGGCCTATTTCGCGATCGGGTTGCTCGGCATCGGTGTCTTCGCGGACGGAAACAACGGCTGGGATTACATCCAGGGCCCGACAGGCGGATACCTCGTCGGCTTCATCGTGGCGGCGGGCTTCGTCGGCTTCATGGCCGAGCGAGGCCTCGACCGCAAGGTCGTTCCCATGATCGGTGCGCTGCTCATCGCCACTGCGATCATCTATCTGCTCGGAGCCTGGTGGCTTGCCGACTGGGAGGTTCCGAGCACAGGCGAGCGCTTGGGCTGGTCGGCCGCGTACACCTCCGGCGTGGAGCCCTTCATCCTGGGCGACCTGGCAAAACTGGCGGCCGTCGCCGGGCTCCTGCCGGTGGGCTGGAAGATCGCCGAGAAGCTCGGCCTCTACTCGAGGAAGCCCGACGACCCGTCGCCCGGGGTCGTCTAGACCGGCGCTCATGAATGCACGCGTGGGGGGCCTGCTCGCGCGTCGGTGGGGTGTTGTGCCGCGAGCCGGTCTCGGGCTCGCGGCACTGGCCGGCGTCATCGCCGCACTCGCAGGAGGTTTGCGCGGCGCCGAGCAGTTGGGCGGCCTGGCCACGGTCGACATCAGCGCGGTTCGCATCGGCACCATCGGGATCGGTGCCGCGGCGCTGCTCGCGTGGGCGTCGATTGCCTCGTGGCCTCTCTGGAGGGAAGTGGGCGTTGGTATCGCGACGCTTCTCGGCGTGCTCTTGCTGCTGGTCGTCGTGGGGCTGCGCACGGACGACGCCCTGGTGCCAGACGTGCGCGTGAGCCTGGCCGGCGGCGGTTGGCTGCTGGTGATGGCAGCGATCATGGCCTTTGCCGGCCTTGGCATTGCACTGGTCAGCGGCTTCGTGGTGCGCGACGAGCTGCCCCGGGCCCTCGACGAATGGCCCCATGTGGAGAAGCTCGCCCTCGTCCTCGCGGTGGCGGGGATCGCGCTGCCGCCACTCGCCGCATCGGGGGCGGCGCTCGGCCAGCACTCGCGCTTGGGAGCGACCGCGCAACGGCCGCTGGCGTTGGTTGCGGTGGCCGGCGGCATCGCCGTGGTCGCGCTGTGGGCTTTCGGGCTGTTACTCGGAGCGCTGTGGGCCCAGCCCTGACCAGGATCTACCTACAGTCTGTCGCGCCCCGGCGGCAGCAAACCTTCGCCCGGCGGGGGTAGGGCGCCGTCTGAGCGGGCACCTTCGGCGCGATTGGCGTTAGCATTGCGCCGGATGGGGAGGGAACGACGCCTTGGTGGCGGGATGATCGTAAGCAGCGAGGAACTCGACCGTCTCTTCAGCGAGCTCTGCGCCGGAACACGCGCTGGCGGCGCCGCCTCGCGGGCGCGCGCCGACGTCTACGTCACGGGAGACCCACCCACGCTCGTGGTGGAGCTCGCCTTGCCCGGACTGGACGTCGAAACGGTGCAGATCGCGCTCGAGCCGGAGGCTCTGGTGGTGCAGGGCGAGCGGCGCCGGAGCAGTGCAGGGCCACGCCGCGCGTACGACCACGCCGAGATCGACTGGGGCCCGTTCGCGCGCCGCCTGAGTCTGGGCAGGCCGGTGGATCCGGATTCGTCCTCGGCCGAATACCGGGACGGCATCCTTGCCCTGCGCATGCCACTCGCTCGGAGTCCGGCGCCCGGTCGCGTCCTCGTGACCGTCCACATCGCCGGCTAGCGCTCGGTGAGCGACGACGTTTCCTCAGCAGGGCGCGACGAGGCCGAGCCGCTGGATTTCGGCACTGCCGAGCCGGAGATCCCCTCCGAGCTCCCGGTGCTCGGGCTCAAGGAGCAGATCGTCTTTCCCGGCGGGATGACCCCCTTGATCGCCACGGGCACCGGCGCCGCGAACCTGGTCGACGAGGTCATGAACCAGCCGGTGCGCATGGTGGCGATCGCGGCGATGCGCGAGGGTGACGCGGAGGAGCCTGAGCCGGGAGACCTCTACGAGGTCGGCACGGCGGCGGTCATCCAGCGCATGCTGAAGGCCCCCGACGGCTCCATTCGCCTCCTCGTTCAGGGACTCGAGCGGGTACGCATCGGGCCCTTTCCCCAGACGGACCCCTTCATGGTGGCGTCGGTCTCTCCGGCCCCCGAGGTCCTCACCGAGAGCGACGAGCTCGAGGCCACCTCGCGCAACCTCGGAGCGCTCTTCGGCCGCGTCATCGAGTTGGTGCCGTACCTCCCCGACGAGCTGCGGGCGGCGCTCGCCGGCGTGGAGGACGCGACGACCCTGTCGTACCTGGTGGCCTCGTCGATGCGGCTCGACATCGGAGAGCGCCAGGAGCTGCTGGAGCAGACCGACGTCCTCGAGCGCCTCCGGCGCCTCACCGTGCTCGTCAACCGCGAGATCGAAGTGCTCGAGCTGGGTCAGAAGATCCAGCAGGACGTCCAAGCCGACATGGACAAGGGCCAGCGCGAGCACTTCCTGCGCCAGCAGCTCAAGGCGATCCAGGCCGAGCTCGGCGAGGGTGCCGAAGGCGAGGCCGAGGTCGCGGAGCTCAGGGCGCGGCTCGAAGTGCTCGACCCGCCCGAGGTGGTGCGGACGGCGGCAGAGCGCGAGCTTGCGCGCCTGGAGCGCGTTCCGGAGGCCTCGCCGGAGAACAACGTGATCCGCACCTACCTCGACTGGATCCTCGACATCCCCTGGACCACGCTCACCGAGGACGATCTGGATCTCGGGCGGTCCCAGGGGATTCTGGACGAGGACCACTATGGCCTCGAGCAGGTCAAGGATCGGATCCTCGAGTATCTCGCCGTCGCCAAGCTCAACCCCGATGCCCAGGGTCCGATTCTCTGCTTCGTCGGACCTCCCGGGGTGGGGAAGACGTCGCTCGGGACGTCGATCGCTCGCTCGATCGGGAAGAAGTTCACCAGGATCTCGGTGGGGGGAGTGCGCGACGAGGCGGAGATCCGCGGCCATCGCCGCACGTACATCGGCGCTCTGCCGGGCACGATCGTGCGCGCGTTGCGCGACGCTGGCGCCATGAACCCGGTGATGATGATCGACGAAATCGACAAGATGGGCGCGGACGTCCGTGGGGATCCGGCCTCGGCCATGCTCGAGGTGCTCGATCCTGCCCAGAACAACGCCTTCCGCGACCACTATCTCGATCTGCCAGTCGATCTGTCTCGGGTGATGTTCATCTGCACCGCGAACGTGCTCGAGACGATTCCGAGTCCGCTACGCGACAGAATGGAGATGATCCAGCTCGTCGGCTACACCGACGAGGAGAAGCTTCGCATCGCTCGCGATCATCTGCTGGGTCGCCAGCTGGAGCGGACAGGGCTCGACACCGCGATTTTCGACATCAGCGATGAGGCGCTGGCCACGGTTATCGCCGAATACACCCGCGAGGCGGGCGTGCGGCAGCTCGAGCGCCGTATCGGCGCACTCGCCCGAAAGGTCGCGCGCCGCGTGGCCGAGGGAGAGGAAGGCCCCGTCTCGATCGGGCCGGATGAGGTCCGGGAGATGCTCGGGCCGGAGCGCATCCACAACGAGGTCAAACGTCGCACCTCAGAACCCGGCGTGGTCACCGGGCTCGCAGTCACCGGAGCTGGCGGCGAGATCTTGTTCGTGGAGTGCCAGGTGATGCCGGGCTCCGGCCGGCTCACCGTGACCGGCCAGCTCGGCGACGTCATGAAGGAGTCCGCTCAAGCGGCGCTCTCATACGTTCGCTCGCACGCTGAGGCCCTCGGCCTGGGTCTCGAGGAGGAGTACTTCTCCGCGCACGACATCCATCTCCACGTCCCCGCAGGCGCCGTGCCGAAGGACGGTCCCTCGGCGGGTGTGACGATGGTGACGGCACTGGTGTCCGCCCTCTCAGGTGTCGCGGCGAGCTCCGACGTCGCCATGACCGGGGAGATCACGCTCACCGGGCAGGTCCTGTCCATCGGCGGAGTCAAGGAGAAGGTCCTCGCGGCCCAGCGTGCAGGCATCGCCACCGTCGTCCTGCCGAAGCTGAACGAGGACCAGCTTGCCGACGTGCCGGAGGAGCTACGCAAACACGTCACGGTCGTCTTGGTCGAGCGCCTCGATCAGGTGCTGGAGACGGCCCTCGAGTTGAACGACCGGCCCCAGAAACCGGCGTAGCGCACGCGACCACCGGGATCCCGTTCGCCCCTCGCCGAACACGAGGCAGCGCAGGGGCGCCGGCGACCGGGATGAGGGCCACCGCCGCGAGTTATGCCGATGCAACTCCGGTGGTGCGGTCGGGCCGTGACCAGGCGCACGAAGACGACGCCCACGATCGCGATGCGCCCGAGCGTCAGAAGGGTCACGCGAAGCGGTATGCGATCCACGAAGGGGGAGGGTGCGCGGGCACGGGCTTACGGCTTTGGCGATCTGCTTCTGCCGCCCAGATGACGAAAAGCCAAGAGATGATGAGAATCGTCCAGAACGCGACCTTCGTAGAGCGCAAGCGCGCCCCTGCGATCCTAGAGTGCAGCCCATCCCGACCCATTCGCACGGAGGAACACCAATGGACCGCGCCGCCCGTCCCACGAGACCGCTCGCGCTGCGCGTCGGCTTAGCAGCGGCGCTCACCGCCCTTGCGGCGGCCGCACTACCTGCTGCCGCCTCTGCCGCATCGATAGCAATCGGCCCCTCCGCGCCGGCAAACGGCTCCAACCTCAAGTTCACGGCTGCGAAGATGCCGACGCCGATCGATTTCACCGCCGATGTGACCGGGTGTACGAACCCTCGGGTCACGACGGTCGTCGACGGCCCGCGCACGCAGCCGGGTGTCGCGCAGGTGGCGCTCACCGAGACGACCGGCTCGATCACTCAGAACTGGACCCTGCCGAAGACGCGGGAGACTCACCGATGGACCGTTGCTCTGTTGTGTGACGAAGGGACCTTCGGAGCGGCGGAAACGCGCTCGATCAACCTCCTGCCGCCCTCTGCGCACGCGCGCCTCGAGGGGCGGTTCATCCTGAACATGCTGGTCGGCAAGAGGGGGAAGCGCCGGTTCACCAATCCCACCGCCCTCGTCTTCGCACCGCGATGCAAGCGGGGGGTGTGCAAGGCGCGCGATAGCTTCAGGGACATCTGGAAGTACGCCAGGAAGACCAGGAAGTACCGCATGCGCACGAGGTTCAGGGCGAGCTGCCAGCTGGGTGGGCGAAGCATCGCCGGCGGAAGCACTGAGACCTTCACCTTCATCACCAAGGTGCGCAAGACGGATATCAAGAAGGGCCAGCGCTTCGTGAAGAAGATGGCCGGAACCTGGACCTACGTACAGAAGCCGACCGCCAAGGGTCGGGCCGCGGGCTGCGGTCTGGCGCGCTCGAGCGGCCGCGCCATTCTGACGCGCAGGGGTGGTGTGATCGTCAGCTAGCGCTGACGCGGGGCGGGCGTCTGCCCGCCCCGCGACGAAATCGTCGGTGCGATAGATGCCACCCTCGTCCCAGTCCCATCGCATCGGCCCCATCGTGCTCGTCGCGAGTCTGATCGCCGTCGTGATGGCCGCCGGGGTCTGGCGCCTGGCAGATTCCGACGAAGGCCCGGCGGGGCAGGCAGACGTGGTCGACGTTGCGCCGCCGCAGGCCGAGGACCAAGGCCCCGTCAGCGCGGCCCAGCTCACAGGGCCCGAGCTGGAGGGCATCTTCGTGTCGTTGGAAGAGCCGGCCGATGAGGACTGGACGGTGTGGCTCGAGACCTCCGGTCATTACCCGGCCGAACACGTCAGTGTCGGCGTCATACCGGCAGGTCAGACGACGCTCGCGGATCCCGATTTGGGGCTCGGGACCATTATCGACAGGTACGACCAAGTCCTCGTCGGACAGAAGCTGCAGGAGTACGAGCTCTCCAGCGCCGAGCTCTCCGAACAGCGAAGCGCCGAGATCCGCCGGCTCATTCTCGGCGATCACGGCCTGCCGGGCAGACAGTCGCTGCTGACCAATGCCACGGACCAGGTCGGGACCTTCGGCGACCACGCGGACCTACTGGCCGAGTCCCTCGAGAAGGGCGACGTCGCGGGCGTGCGGCTACGCGCAGAGCAGCTCGTCAACATCGCCCGGGGCCAGCCTGCGAGCGACCTCGACGGTGATGGCCTTGCCGAGAACCCCGGCCAGGCGATCGGCCTTCTCGGGACCTCGGACCGACAGGGCTACCTGCCCCAGATCGAGGCCGGGACCAATGGGCTGTCAATTCCGGCCCTCGACACGCTCCAGGAGGTCACCCGGGATGCCGTGAGGGCCGCGCGCGACTGCGCTGACACGCAGTCAGTGGCCGATGCCAGCGAGTGCGCCGGCGAGATAGAGCAGAGCGCCGAGCAGATGGACGATCTGTGGCCCGCCGTGCCGGACGCCGCGCGAAGGGGCGTGGTGCTGCCGCTGCAGAGGCGCTAGAACTCAGCCGGCCAAAACGACCCGAGCTGCGCAAACATGGAATGGAACGTCTACCTGTCCGGTGAGATTCACAGCGACTGGCGCGAGCAGATCGTCGCGGGCGCGTCTGAGCGCTGCCTACCGGTGAGTTTCAGCTCTGCGGTGACCGATCACGTGGCGAGCGATGCCGCCGGCGACCGACTGGGGCCGGAGAGCGAGGGTTTCTGGCGCGACCACAAGTCCGCCAAGGTGAACGCGATCCGGACTCGGACTCTCATCGCCCACGCCGACATTGCCGTCGTCCGCTTCGGGGGCGCGTACCGCCAGTGGAACGCGGCATTCGACGCGGGCGTGTGCGCGGCTCTCGGCAAGCCCTACATCACGCTGCACGACCCGGAGCTGGTGCACGCCCTCAAAGAGGTGAACGGCGCGGCCATGGCATGGGCCGCGACGGCGGACCAGGTCGTCGGGATCCTCGCGTACGCAACCAGCGGCTAGGGCGCGTGCATGGACGAGATCCGCGGTAGCCGGGTGATCTTGCGCCCGCGGGTCGAGGCGGTCGTCGATGCCCTGGTCGCGATCCGCTCCACAGCTGAGGTCCACCAGTCGTGGAGGGGGGAGACTGCGCAGCCGAGATTCGCTCTGAGATGGCGTCAGATGACCTCGTGGCGCCATGATCGTGGATCACGAGGGTCTGGTCACGGGTCAGATCGACTTCGAGGAGGAGCAGGACCCCGACTATCGCCACGCGAGCATCGACGTCCAAGCGCCCCCGCCCGGAGGGGGCGGGGGCGTGGAGGGTACGAGCCCGGCGCCGACCGAGCGTGGCGCGATGGCGTTCTGAGAGACCTGCTCGCCGGTGAGCTGCGCGGTAGCGACGCGCGGCCCTACGGGCAGGCCGGCTCGTCGGGGGAAAGCGCCGCGTAGCGCTCGCGCTCGCCGGGGGTCAGTTGACGGCCGGCAACGGCGCAGGCCGCCGCGCGCCACGATTGCTCGGAGACGTCGACGATCGACAGCGCTCCACCCGCCGTCGTGACCGCGAGCGCGGTTCCCTGTGCGTTGAAGGTCATCACCGAGGCGTCGGTGGCGCCCGGCACGCGGATCCCGCCGAGCCGCTGGCGCGTCTCGGTGTCCCAGAGGATCACCCGCCCGTCAGTCGTGACCGACGCGCCGACGCCGCTCGGAGCGTCGACCACCCAGGGATCGGTGGTGGCGTCGAACCCCGAGGCGCTCTGCGGAGCGGCGGGCGGCGGCTCGGCCGCGGGGCGAAGCTCGCCCGAGGAGAGCTCGAGGGTATGGCCTGGGCGCACGGGGTCGCCGTCCCACGAGGCGATGGCCAGGCGCGCCGCGTCGGGGCTGAAACCGAGCACTCTGTCGCCAGGTACGCGGTGGGCCAACCGGCCGTCCTCGAGGTCCCAGACGGCCACCTCCGAGCCCACGTCGGACGGCGTGATCGACCATGCGATCAGA
>JAOTZF010000119.1 GCA_029861485.1 Thermoleophilia bacterium
CGACCGGGAGGCGCCGGTGGCGATTGAGCCGCCGATGGTCAAGATCTGCGGTGTCACCTCGGCCGCCGACGCCGCCACCGCGGCGTCGCTGGGCGCATGGGCGATCGGTTTGGTATTCGCCGAGGAGAGCCCTCGGCATCTCGACCTCGACCAGGCCGCCGAGGTCGCTGGCGGTGTGTCCCCGTTCACCAGCAAGGTGGGAGTCTTCGTGCGGCCGACGGGCGACGAGGTGCGCGCCGCCGTCGAGCGTTGCGGTCTGACGCTGGTCCAGGTGCACGGCGCCGCCGACATCGGCGAGCTGAAGGAGGCGGCCGGCCTGCCCGTCGTCGAGGTGTTCAAAGTCGGAAGCGTGGAGCACCTCGAGGCTGCCCGCGACAGCCCGGCGGATCTGGTGCTGCTCGACGCGTCGGTGCCCGGGCTCGAGGGCGGGACGGGAGTGGCCTTCGACTGGGACCTCCTCGAGCAGAATCCCATCGGGCGCTCGTTCGTGCTGGCCGGGGGACTCACGCCCGACAACGTGGCCGACACGATAGTGCGGCTGAAGCCCACGGTGCTCGATGTCAGCAGCGGGGTGGAGGCGGCTCCCGGTGTGAAGGACCCAACCTTGATCCAGAGCTTCATGCGCGGCGTGGCCCTTGGGGCGGAGCGCGCGACGTGACCGAGCTCCCGACCCGGTTCGGGCCATATGGTGGGCGGTACGTCCCCGAGACCGTGATCGGCGCACTCGACGAACTCGAAGACGCGTTCTCCGAGCACTCCGAGGACCCGACCTTCCAGGCAGAGCTCGAGGGACTCCTCGGCGCGTACGTCGGGCGGCCCACGCCCCTGTACCTCGCCAAGCGCCTTGGCGAGCGCTATGGCATCGAACGGCTCTACTTCAAGCGCGAGGATCTCTGTCACACCGGCGCGCACAAGATCAACAACGCGCTCGGCCAGGTGCTCCTGGCACGCCGAATGGAGAAGCGGCGCGTCATCGCTGAGACCGGGGCGGGGCAGCATGGGGTCGCCACTGCCACCGCGGCCGCTCTGCTGGGCATGGAGTGCTGCGTCTACATGGGGCGCCTCGACATGGAGCGCCAGCGCCTCAACGTCGTGCGTATGCGCATGCTCGGCGCCGAGGTCCGCGCCGTGGATTCGGGCACGAGCACCCTCAAGGACGCCACGAGCGAAGCGATCCGGGACTGGGTCACCAACGTACGCGACACCCACTACGTCATCGGCTCCGCGGTCGGCCCGGCGCCCTACCCGGAGGTGGTTGCGCGTTTCCAGTCGGTGATCGGTTCCGAGGCCCGTGAGCAGATGCTTGCGGAGGAGGGGCGCCTTCCGGGTTCCGTCGTCGCCTGCGTCGGCGGTGGATCCAACGCCATCGGCATCTTTCGCGGCTTCATGGACGACGCCGACGTCGAGCTGGTGGGTGTGGAGGCCGCCGGACACGGGCTGGCGACCGGTGAGCACGGGGCCCCACTCGCCGCGGGATCCCCGGGCGTGCTGCACGGATCGCTCAGCTATCTGCTCCAGGACTCCGAGGGCCAGGTAGCCGAGCCGCATTCGATCTCAGCCGGCCTCGACTACCCCGGAGTCGGCCCGGAGCACAGCTACCTGAGGGACTCCGGTCGCGTTCGCTACACGAACGCCACCGACGCCGAGGCGCTCGAGGCCTTCAAGGTCTGCTCCGAGACCGAAGGCATCATCCCGGCGCTCGAGACCTCGCACGCGCTCGCGGCGATCGGCCGGGAAGGCGCCCGGCTGGCGGGTCCGGTGCTCGTGTGCATGAGCGGGCGCGGCGACAAGGACGTCGATCAGGCCGGAGCGGCCATGGGTCTGGATGTCTGACGGTGCCGAGCGGCTAGAGCGAGCCTTCGCCGACGTGGGACGACCGCTGTTCGTCCCGTACGTCATGGGCGGCTATCCAGACATCCCTTCGAGCCGCGCGCAGGCCGCCGTTCTGGCGCGCCATGCTGACATCCTCGAGCTGGGCATCCCTTTCTCGGACCCCCTGGCCGACGGACCTACCATTCAGGCGGCCGGCCAGCGCTCGCTCGAGGCCGGCACTCGGCCCGAGGACGTCCTCGAGATCGCGGCGGGCCTGCGCGACGGGCCCCCTGTCGTGCTGATGACGTACGTCAACACGATCCTGGCGGCGGGGGAGCGCACCTTCTTCGAGCACGCGGCCCAGGCCGGCGTGGCGGGGGTAATCATCCCCGACCTTCCTGTCGATGAGGCCCGGCAGGTGCGCGATGCGGCGGGCCGGGCCGGCGTCGCCACCGTGGCCCTGGCCGCACCGACGACCGACGAGTCTCGAATGGCGGCGATCGGGCGGGCCGCCGAAGGCTTCCTCTACTGCGTGTCGGTCGCCGGGGTGACCGGCGGCGAGGTCGCGGTCGGCGACGAGCTCAAGGACTTCCTCAACCGCGCGCGCAGATACGTCCATGTACCACTTGTCGTCGGCTTCGGCATCCGCACGCCGGAGCAGGCCGCCCAGATCGGCGAGATCGCCGACGGCGTCGTGATCGCCAGCCAGCTGATCCGCCTGTATGACGAGGCGCCGGGGCCGGAGGATGCCGAGCGCGCGCTCGAGGAGTTTGCGTCATCGATCGTCTCCGCCCTGGCAGGGGTGCCGGCGTGAGCGAGCAGATCGTCGCGGCGTACGACGCCGAGTGCGCCTTCTGCGTGGCAGCGGTGGCAATCTCGCGACGGTGTGAGAGCTCCGTGCGCTGGGTGCCTGCGGCAGATTGGCCGCAGGCCGGTCCCGAGCCGGAGTCCGTTCTCGTCGTTGATCGGTCGCGGCAGCGGCTCGTGCGGTCCGCGGCCGTCGCCGCGATCGTGGGGGAGTGGCGCGTCGTCGGGCCGCGGCTGGCCGCGGTCATGCGACGCTTCGAGGCGTCGTTCGACGGTGTCTACGAGTTCGTGGCGCGCAATCGCCGGACCTTCGGCGCGTCGATACGACTATGGAGGCGGCTCACCGCCCGGCTCCTCGCCTGAGCGGAAACCTTCCTCGGGCTTTCCTCGGGTCGCCCTCCGAAACAGGCGTCGGATGCGCTGCGAGAGGCTGACCCGTGGTGGCGAGGGCTCGGCGTCGTAGATGCCCGCTCTCACCCGCGGTAGCTCCGATGCCAACTCGGCGCCGAGCAACAGGAGGTTGGCGGCGACGTAGACGAAGACCATGAAGCCGATGACCGCTCCCAGCGACCCGTAGATCACGTCGCTGTTGGAGAAGGTGTCGAGGTAGATCGCGAAGCCGGCCTTGAGGACTTCGAAGGCCAACGCCCCGCCGAGCGCGGCAGGCCAGATGTCTCGCACGTAGGTGCGCACCGCTGGAAGGAAGCGATAGGCCGCCAGCAGGCCGAGGAACGTCACGAGGACCGGTGCGAGCAGCAGCGCGGGACCGAGCAGTTCTTCCATGACCTCCGGCACCAGATCGCGAGCCAGACTGATCACGATCGAGAGGCCGATCAGCACGCCGAGCATGGCAACGATTGCGATGTCGATCAGCTTGCCGAGCAGGTAGAACCGCCGGGCGGAGCTCCCCCAGGCGAGGTTCACGCTGTGGCGAATGGAGGTCATCAGCGCACTCGCGCTCCAGATGAGGATCGCCAGCCCGATGATCCCAGCGGGTTGGCTGGCGGAGACGGCTCTCTCGAGCTGGGCCTCAAGATCGGCGGTCGCCGAGGCCGTCAGCCCGATCTGGTCGGTGACCACCTCCACGACCTCGGTGATCGCCTCCTTGTCGTCGATGAACCAGGTCGCGATCCACGCCAATACGATCGCAAGAGGAAAGATCGAAAGCAGGGCGTGATACGCGATCCCCGCTGACGCGAGGGTGCAGCGGTCACGGGTAAAGCCCGCGACCGTCCTCTGGGCGAGTACGAGAAGCCGTCGGCCCCCGAGTCCGTCGAGGCCCAGGTAGCGCATGATCGGGCTGGCCATCATGCGGGAGCGTAACCAGGCAACCGCAGCACCCGATCATGACGAGGTCGGCCGCGTTTGCGGGTAGCGTGAGAGATCATGCGACGAACGGCCCGAGAGTATGTGGCCACCCCGGCTCTTTTTGTCCTGCTCGCGCTCTTTCTGGCCGGCTTCGTGGCCGTCTACGCGGCGGCGCTCGGCGCTGGACCTGGCGCGCGCGCCGACCGTGACGCGCTCGAGTCCCAGGCCGCGTGGCAACTCGGCGTTCCGGGGCCCCTGAACGACCTGCTCGGCACGATCAGCGTCGGAAGCCTCGGCCTCGCGGCGCTTGTCGCAGTGGCGGTGGCGCTCTGGCGCCGGCGCCCTGATGTCGCAGTAGCGGTCGTAGTCGTGCTCGTCGGCGCCAACGTCACCACGCAGGTGCTGAAGGAGGTGCTTGCCACGGCCGATCCGCTGGCCCTCGACTCGGAGCGGGCGTTTGCCAGCGCCTTTCCGAGTGGGCACTCGACCGCCGCCGCGTCCGTAGGCCTCGTGGCCGTCATGGCGGTCGCTCCGGAGCTGCGGCGGGCCACGGCGACGATCGCGGTGATATATGCGGTCGGCGTGGGCATCGCGACCGTTGCCCTGGGCTGGCACTACCCCAGCGACGTGTTGGGCGGCTACCTGGTCGCCGGAGCGTGGGCGGCCGCCGTCGCCGCGGTGCTCGGTCTTCGCCATCCAGAACCCTCGGCAGCGGGTCTTCGTGGCTTTGCCGCGCCGGCCATGGTCGGGCTGGTCGCCGCGGCGCTGGGGACCGCCGCCGTGTTGCTCGACCGGGCCGCCGGAGAGTTCGTCTTCATCACAGACAACACCAGCTTCGTCGCGGCCGCGACCCTCATCGCGCTGGCGGGGGCAATGGTGATCGCCGCCGTCGCGGCCCAGCTCGACGCGCGTCGCGATCTGTAGTTTCTACCGGAGATGTTGAGGAGTCCGAAAAGCCTGGGATTCGGCATGATCGGCGCGGCGGTCGTCCTTGCTGCGATCTGGCTGTCGGTCGGTGCGACGCTCGCCGTCGTTCTCGCGGTGCTCATCCTGGTGCTCGGCGGGCTTGCGCTCGCCCGCTAGCGCAGGCCGCAGCTCATGTCCGAGCGCCGTCTGGTTGGCTACCTGCGGGTGGCTCCTCGCGAGAAGCCCGGCGATCGTCCGGACATCGCCGAGCAGCGGGCGTCCATCGAGGCGGCGGCACAGGCGTCGGGCTGGACCGTGGTCGGCTTCGAGCAGGACCGGCGATCCGGGCGCTCCACGCGGCGTGCCGGCCTCGCCGCGGCCCTTCAGATGGCACGTGCGGGCACGGTCGATGGAATCGTGGTCTCGCGACTGGATCGTTTGACCTATTCGCTTCCGGCACTCGCCGAGCTGCTCAGAGAGGCCACACGAGGGGGCTTTACATTGGTCGCGCTCGACGAGGGGCTCGACACGGCCAGCGAGGGTGGCGCGCTGGTGGCGAGGATCTTCGGCGTCGCCGCGACGTGGACCCCGCGCCCGGTCGAGGTCAATCCCGGCCAGCTGCTCGGTCGCCGGGGACGCCCGTCTTCGACGCCTCGCGTGGTCGCCGAGCGCATCCGCAGCCTGCGTGCCGATGGCCTGAGCCTGCAGGCTATCTGTGACACGCTCAACGCCGAGGGCGTGCCGACGCCGCGGGGAGGCGCGAGGTGGCGGCCGACCTCGCTACGGGCCATCCTCAGGGACGCGCCCTCGGACTAGGGCATGCGGCAAAGAAAAAGCCGCTCGGAGCGCAGAGGTGTATCGCCCGACGGGGTGATCCGCGATAGATGCTTGTCATTACTCGCGCACCGCGCGACGAGGAGTTCGCATTATCTCC
>JAOTZF010000120.1 GCA_029861485.1 Thermoleophilia bacterium
CACCGAGAGTTCGAGATCTCAACCGCCCGAACCGTCTGCGGCGACCCGTCGCGCGCTGCACCGCCGGGGGGCACGCTGCACGAATTCCGACCGATGCGTCCTCGCCGACGACGACCATCCACCCTGACCCACCGGCCAGTCGAGGATAGACGCAGGCCACGGCGGATAGGTACGACACGCCATCGACAATGAAGCGCCGACGCGCCCAGACTGCCGCCGAGCGTGAGTTCGTCGTCGGAGACACCGAGGTTGTCGAGGATGCAACGGCTCCGCCGCGCAAGTGGAGAAGGAGTAGCCATGCCGAGATTCGATGGACGCGCTCTTCGTTGACGTCGGGGCGGCCGGCCATCGCGCCGAACAGCAACCCTTCCACGCGTTCTGGGGTCAGCGGTACGCCACCCTGCTCGACCCGAACGGCAATCCCGTCGATCTCTACGCGCCGCTCGAGTGACCGAACAGCCGCTCGAGACGCGACTGCGAGTATGACGCGGTGGCAGGGGAGACCGATCTTGACGCGATGCTCGCGACGCTCGATGTCATGCAGCGTCCTGGCTCCTTCGTGGTCCTGAGCGGGGACTGGCCCCGGGAGCCTGCTCATGGCTGCGCTCGGAGTGCTCGCTGTGGTGCCCGCGGTGTCGGCGTCGGCGGGGATACTTGGCCTCCCCTTCTTCATCTCCTTCTTCGTATCGGTCATCGCCAGCAGTGTCCTGATGTACGGGGACGCCTGACCAAGCACGGTCGCCTCGGGAAGTCCAGCCCGCAGCGCACATATCGCCAGTTCGGCACCGGCACCGCCCGGTCTAGGATCCGCAAATCGCGCGCCGGGATGCAGCTCGATACGGATGAGGGCCAACGCGTCGCCGCTGAGGGCACGCGGCCCAGTGGAGAATGCGTCCTTCGGGAACCGGGGACGGCCAGGCAGCGGCACATGAGATCGAGGCTCGCTCACGCTGGGCACTCACGAGTCTCACCTGCCGATCTCGGCATGTCGAAACTGTGAGATTCTTTGCTCCGCTGCGCGAAACGTGACAAACTCTTGCCAGCGAGAGGCTACGAGGTTCCGCTCTCACGCGCCCTCGAGTTCTGCTCGTATCCGGCACAACGAATCGCGAACTGGCAAATCCGCTCAGATAGAGGTCCCATACAGGAAGACGACCTCACGTAGACGCGATTGGTACCACCGGAGCGAAGTGCTCCCACGGGGGTCGCAGACCCTCGAGCTAGCGATTCAGCTAGCAACTTGCCGCGAAGGCCCCTTCAACCGGGGCCTTCGCCCTGTAGGGGTCCGGGGCCGCCCCTCCCTTGGGGATCTTTCCGGCTCGAAGCTGACTCCGCGGAGCTCCGGCGGCATTGCCCGCGGCCCCTCGGATAGAGGGGGCGGCGAGGCTCTCCTCGGTCATCTCGAGGGTGTCCGAAGGCTCCTTGGGGCCATCCAACATCAGCCAAAGCTGGTGGGAGGCCGAGCCGTTAGAAACCTGGCGCACGGCATCCGGCTCGACGTGGACCGCATCCAGCGGCTCGACGGTCAGAACCTCGTCGCCGATCGCAAGACGCCCCGTGCCCTCCGACCGCACGTAGATCTCGTGCTCGTCGAAGTGGCGATGCAGGGTGTTCGCCTGCCCCCGGGCTCCAAGCGCCACAGGCCGGCCCCGAGCGTCTCGCTGCCCAGCTGGGCAGCGAGATCGGGGTTGTGCACCTGGGTCTGATTCGAGGGGCGCCAGTGCTCGTCAGCGATCTCAGGAGCCGACACACCCGCCGCGAGGGTACTGCCGCGCGCTCCCTACGCTGCACGCGCACCGGGGCCGCTCGCACTAGGGCGCGGCCTCCACGCCGAGCTCGGAGAGCAGATCTCGCACGCGCAGCTCGATGTCGTCGCGAATCGGGCGCACGGACTCCACACTCTGCCCCGCGGGGTCGTCGAGGCTCCAATCGACGTAGCGCGTCCCGGGGTAGTAGGGACACTCATCTCCACAACCCATGGTCACGACCACATCCACGGACCGCAGAACCTCGTCGCTCCACGGCTTGGGGAACTGACGGCGGATGTCTATGCCGACCTCCTCCATCGCCTCAACGGCCGCCGGATTGATTGCGCGCCCGGTCTCCGAGCCTCCGGAGTAGACACGCACGCCATCGCCCCCAAGCCGCGACAGCCAGCCTGAGGCCATCTGCGAGCGGCCGGCATTGTGCACGCAGAGGAAGAGGACACCGGGGATGTCGTCCTCCCGGGTCAGCGCGCGGATGCGCTCGCGCGCAAACTCCACCGCCCGCTCAGCGCCGACGCGCTTGGCCGAATCGCCGAGCAGGTCTTCGACGCGCGAGGGATCGACGCCAGGAAACTCCTCCCAAAGCGTCGCGAGGGCGTCCCGGCTCACGAAGTGAGCCTAGTAGGGGCTGACCCCCGAGCGAATCGCGACTTCACGGCCTGGTGACGAACCGCCGGCCGGCGCCTGGTCGAGCGCGGCGGGAAGCGCGATGGCACCGTTGCCGCGGGCGTCGAGCTCCTTGCGGATGGCGACGCTCATGCGCGAGGCGATGCCCGCGTGGTCCCGCCACACACGCCGGCGACTGCCCGGGACGCGATCGATCACGTACGGCAGCGGGAGCCCCAGTGCGTCCGCGCGGCGTGAAATCGGTGTGGTCAGCAGCCCGCCGAGCGATGCGGGCTGGGTGCCGAGCAGCTCGGCCAGCTGTACCGAGTCGATCCGACCGATCTGGCCGAGCGGCTGGAAGAGCCTCTGTGAGCGCTGCAGCACCTCGTCGCTGAGACCTTGCGCGAAGTCGCGACAGGTCTCAGGCGTGTAGAGGGGGTCCGCATCGCTCACGACTGCCGGGCGGCCCGGCGGCTTCTTGGCCCTGGCCGCCTTGCGCGACTTCTTCACCGTGGACGGTGCCGTAGCCTCGACCGTCTCCGCCGCAGGCGCGGCGTCATCTTCCGCGGTCGCGCTGGCTGCCCGGAACTCGTTCGCGTCGGGCGCGGGCTTGATCAGCATCTCGGCGGCTTCGACCTCGCGGCGCGACGAGCGCGCGAGGGCGGCGAAGACGATGGCGAGCACCCCGAAGACCAGCGCCGCGCCGATGGCCGTGGCGACAGGCCATTCCGTGACGCGGTCACCGATTCCGGAGGCGGTGGCCGGACTGGTACCGACGACGGCCAAGCTGACGGCTCCGATCAGGACGGCGCCACGCTTCCTTGCGGCCCGTCCGTATGTCACACCCTGATGGGGCTCGCCCACGGCCCTCTCCTTGTTCGCGGGTCGCTCATGATGGGGAGGTGACACGATCAGCATCGCGCTATTGGTTCTCCCGGGCACCTAATCTTTCGAACAGTACCGCTCATGCATCGGCTTTCAGAGGGCAACTCCTTACAGGCCGAGGACGGACTGCGCGCATCGCGCGGCCGTACACTGCGCATCGCATGCCGCGGACGCACATATTCGCTCGGTCGATCGAGATCGCCGCCGGGGCGCAGGAACTCTACGAGTTCCACCTCGATACGCGTAACGCACCGCTGATCTCGCCCCCCGGGGCGCGCTTCCTCTCGATTGAGGGTGACTTTCCCGTGGAGCAGGACGGGCGAGTCACGCTGAAGGTTCGCCAGGCGCCGATTCCCTTCGCCCAGACCTGGGTTGTGCGCATCGACGAGCTGCAGCCCGGACGCCTGGTGGTGGACGTCGCGGAGCGGTCGCCCTTTGCGGCCTGGCGCCACGAGCATCGGTTCGCGCCCCTCGGCGAGCGTCGGACCCTCATGACCGACCACATCGCGTACCGTCTCCCGGGTGGGCCGCTCGGCCGACTCGCCAACCGGCTCTTCGCCCGCCGGCAACTCGAGCACATGTTCGAGGTTCGGCACGCCCGGACGAAGGCCCACTTCGAGGGCAGCCAGTGAGGGCCGTCGTGGCGCCCGAGCCCGGGGGTGCCGACGCGCTGCAAATCGTAGAGCTGCCCGACCCGGCTCCAGGTCCGGGTGAGGTCGTCCTCGCGGTCGAGGCGGCGGCGCTCAATCGCGCCGACATCCTTCAGCGCGAGGGCCGCTACCCACCCCCAGCCGGCACGACCGGCGTCTTAGGGCTCGAGGCGGCGGGGACCGTCGCCTTGGTCGGAGATGGGGTCTCCGATTGGGTGCCCGGCGATCGCGCCATGGCGTTACTCGCCGGGGGTGGGTACGCCGAGCGCGCGGTGGTTCCCGCGCCCCAGCTCATGCCGATCCCGGAGCCTCTGGACACGGTGACCGCCGCCGCGATACCCGAGGTGTTTCTGACCGCCTGGATGGGTTTGGCCCGCCTTGCGCGACTCGCGCCGGGAGAGATTGCACTCATTCATGCTGGGGCGAGCGGCGTCGGCACTGCGGCCATTCAGGTCGCGAGAGAACTGGGCGCCACGGTCGTTGCTACCAGTCGCGCGGCGGCGCGCCTGTCGATTGCCCGCGAGCTCGGCGCGATGCCCGTCGAGGCCTCGGGCGGCGAATTCGCCTCCGCCGTGCGCGAATGCACCACCGGACGGGGGGCCGACGTGGTTCTCGACCTGGTGGGCGCCGCGTATTGGAGCGAGAACGTCGACGTCCTGGCTCCGGGCGGCAGAATCGTCATGCTCAGTCTGACCTCGGGCGCGCGCGCGGATGTCGACTTCGGCCGATTGCTCCCTCTCCAGGCAACCATCCACTGCGCGACACTCCGGGCTCGCAGCGTCGACCAGAAGGCCGACATCATTCGCGACTTCGGCGGCTGGGGGCTTTCGCGCCTCGCCGGCGGGGCGCTCATTCCGGTGATCGACTCGGTCTTTCCACTCGAGCACGTTCGCCAGGCGCACCAGGCCATGGAGAGCGGCGACGTTGTCGGAAAGGTCCTCCTGACGACCGGTGTCACACCCGCTCCGTAATGGGACGATCGGCCCGGGCGATGCGGTACGGTGGTGCCGCGCTATCCACTCCACCTGTCTGCAGGAGATGTTTGTGTTGAAGAAGCTCATCTTTCTCATTGCCATCGGAGCGCTGGCCTACTGGCTGGTGAAGGATCGGCTCGGCAGCGAGCCGGACGAGTTCATCTTCACCGAGGAACCCCCGGCACCGGCTGACGACGCCGAGGCTCCACCCGCCTAGAGCGTGCGATGAGCCTCGGCGTCTCCGAGGGCGACACGCGCGCTATCGAGGCGCTCGAGCCCGAGGTTCGCATCACGGCCGAGGCCCTCGGGGCGAGCCTGGCCGACCGGCTCGTCGAGCTGGCGCCAAGCCTGACTCGGGACGGCGACGACACGTCGCCGTCCGCGCGGCTGGTCGCGCTGAGCCTGGATCGCGAGCGGGATCCAGACCCCGTATCTCTCGTCGCCTGCCTTGGCGCCCATCGCGCGTACCTCGCGCGCCGCGGCAACCCCGAGGGGGTGAGCCTCGGCGCGCTCGCGCTCGCGCGGCTCCTGGTTTGGGCGACCCGGGCGAGCATGATCGGGCCAGCGCCTGAGGTGGTCTGGCTCGGGCCCGGTGCGCGGCGACCGGCCGCGGGACCGGATCAGTACGTCATCGTCGCGCGAGCGCGGGCCGAGGTCTCGAGCGGCCAGCGGGAGGCGGTCGCCGAGGCATTGGTGCGGGAGCGCCGCCCGGACTAGTTGTAGTTCCCAGACACGTTGTTGAGGAGCGCGTCCATCGGGCTCAGGCCGCCAACCGCGGTGTGGGGTCGGCGCCGATTGTAGGCGTC
>JAOTZF010000121.1 GCA_029861485.1 Thermoleophilia bacterium
TCAGTCCAGCGCTGCGACCGCCTCGAGCGCTATGGCGCCGGCGATCCCCTGGGCAAACCGCGCTCGCACCTCAAGCACAGCCTGCCCCCGCTCGCCACGGTCCGCCTCCTGATGATGCACGCCGTTAGTCGCGGTCTGCGTCGTATGCGGCGCGCAGCTCCCTATCGCCCAAGACGCGGTGCGCCTCGTTGAGGCGCGCAAGACGACGCGGGGCGTCGACGGGATCGTCGACGATCAGGCGCTCGCGAAGCACCTCGAACGCGGCCTGAACGACTTCCTGGCGGGCCGCAGGGTGCACCTGCAACTCCTCGTACAAGTCGAAACCTCCGACCACGAGACCGATTCAAGCAGACCGGAAACCGGCGCGACGTGAGAGAACCGGCCTCTCCGAAGGGCGCCCACCTCCCGAATTCCACAGCCTCAATACCCCCCATTCGGTGTGGTCACATGCACTAATCGTTTAGGCGACGAGCCCGGACGATGCGCGGATACTCACCGGGGCGTCCGTCTTTCGCCACCTCGTGCGGAGCCTCTCGGGCGGACCCGTTACCGACGTCCACCCACGCCCACAAGGATCCGCATGTCGCCACACTTGCCGGCAGATCACCGCCAGGATCGCGCGGACGCGTTGAAGACCGCCGCGGTCGCGAGCGCGAGCCTCGCCGCGGGCGGATTGCTCGCGGCCGCCCTGCCCCTGGCTCTCGCGTCATCCCCCTCCAACGCGCGCGATCGCGCGCTCGATCTCCTGCTACTCGTCGAACTCCAGCAGGAGAGCTTCTACGCCGCTGCCGCCGAGGTCGCCCATGAGGAGGGGGGCGAGCTCGAGGAGTTCGTCTACACCGCCCACGACCACGAGCGGACCCACCTCCGACTGGTCCGGCAGCTCCGAGGTTCTCGGCCCGAGCCTCGCGCCTCATTCGACTTCGGTGACGATGTGAAATCCCGCGAGTCGGTCCTGAGCGCCGCTCAGGCCCTCGAGGACCTGAACGTGGCCACGTACAACGGGCAGCTCGCCAACCTGGACCGCGCTTCCCGCCAGCTCACGGGCCGAATCGCCGCCACGGAAGCCCGCCACGCGACCTGGGCGGGCCGCCTCTCGGGCGACATGTCCTTCACGACCACCACAGATCCCGCATTCGGCGAGGCGCAGACACGCGCCGAAATCGAACGCCTCGGCTACCTCCAGGAGGGCTGACATGAGCGACCTCACCCCAGGGCTGAACCTCGCGGAGATCGATCCCGAGGGCGCCCTCAACGAGTCCATCGCCTCTGGCGTTTCACGCAGCGGCTTCCTGCGCGGCCTGCTGGCCCTGACGGCGGGAGCCGCCACGGTGGTCGCCGCCGACCAGGCGTTCGGCGCGATCTCCAGGACCGGCGACAGCGCGATCCTCAACCCGCTTCTGATCATCGAGTGCATGCAGGCGGAGTTCTACCGCCGAGCGGCCGACTCCGGGCAGCTACCCGCCAACTACGCCCGGCTCGCAAACGAGATCGCCGCGATCGAGGCCGCTCACGTCGCCGGGCTCAAGAACGCGCTCGGCGGGGCGGCCAACGACGATCCCTACCTCAACTTCAGAGGCACAACCGAGAACCCGATGCGGTTCATCCGCACCGCGGTGGCCCTCGAGGATCTTTCCACATCCACCCTCGCGGGCGTCATGGACGACTTCGAATCGGAGGACAACCTCACCACGGTCGCGGCGATCTACACCGCCGAGGCGCGGCACTCCGCGGGCGTCCGGCTCGCCGCCGGTGAGCACCCCGCCCCGAGCCCGGTGCAGAAATGGGAGAGCCTGCCGAAGGTGAGGAAACTTCTGAACGAGACCGGCTTCCTCACTCCCAAGCCGACCACGGTCGCCCGACAGTCGCCCGCGTTCACCGGCTGATCCTAGGTCGACGGTGTCCAGGCTCGGACGACTGTCGCTTATCGCCGGGGCGTGCTTCACGGCACCCCTCCTGTTCGCGGCGCTCCTTCGCACCGGCGGCGATGCCGCCGCTCTAGAGACGGTGCCGCCCTCGGCCGAGCCTCGCCAGGGCTTCGCGGTACCTGCCGCCGAGTCGGTGTCCGACTTCCGCACGGCCGTCTGGGCGCCAATGACACGCGCCGTGTGGTCGCGCAGGTCCCCGAAGCCCGACGCGCCCCAGCTCGTCAGGGTGCGGCTGCGGACCCCCGAGGACACGACCAACCTCGTCCAGATCCTGGATCACAAGCGCCACGAGGCCTCCGGTCGAGTCTGGCTGAAGGTGCGGCTCACGAGCCTCCCCAACGGTCAGATCGGCTGGATCCCGCGCAACGCGGTCGGAGGCCAGCAGAGCGTTGAGACGAAGCTCCTGGTCGACACGAAGAAATTCAGCGCCGAGCTCATCGTCGGCGGGCGGGCGGTGCTCAAGGTCCCCGTTGGCGTCGGGCAAGCCATCTCCCCTACGCCTCTCGGTGAGTTCTACGTGCGCAACAAGCTCACGCGATACCGCAGCCCGTTCTACGGCCCGCTTGCCTTCGGCACCTCCGCCCGCTCGAACACGCTCACGGACTGGCCTGCCGGCGGCCACATCGGCATCCACGGCACAAACCGGCCAGATCTCATTCCCGGAAGGATCTCGCACGGATGTATTCGCCTTCGCAATCCCGACCTCGTCCGCTTGGGCGAGCTCATGCCCATCGGCACCCCTCTGGAGATCCAATGATCCGGATCGCAGTAAGCCTGCTCGCGGCGTCGCTGTTGATGGCGATACCCGCCAGCGCAGCCACGGGGGCGCCGAGCAGCACGGTGGACTACGAGCAGCTCTGGGAGGCCTTTCCGCTGGGCGAGCCGACCGTTCCGGACGCCCCCGAGGTGCCGCCGGACGACGGCCCGGCGCAGGCGGCGCCTGCCACCGCCGAGCCCGCAGACGGCGAGGCGCCGGCCGGCGAGGCTCCAACGGCCGCACCCGCGACCGAGCCGGATGAGGGCAGCAGGAGCACGGTCATCCGGCTTGTGGAGTTCGGGCTGGTGGCGATTGGACTGCTCCTGATCGCGGCGGCGTTCGTCCGGAACCGCCGAGAGCGGCGGCCGAAACAGGCCGTGGCGCTGCCGGCCACCCCGGAGCAGGAGCCGGCGGCCACGCCGGACGCGGCCTCGGAGACCACGCCCGGCGTCTTCCTGGAGTTCGCCGAGGGTCTCTCGGATCAGGTCTTGGAGCGCTCAATCGTGCTGTTCCGGTTCCTCCACAACGACGGTTCGATCGATGCGCAGCAGTTGAGCTCAGCGCTGGATTGCGAGGCATCTGAGCTCTCGGGAATGCTCCTGACCCCGCTGCGCCGTCGCGCCAAGGCGCTCGGGATGCCGCTCCTTTATCAAGTCGACCTCGACCGCACCACCAGGCGCCGGGTATGGCGTGACAGCGACGGTCTCGCGACTGAGATGTACGGCGCGCTGAGAGAGGTGCACGAGAGGCGAACCCGGCAGGGCGCGAAGAGCGCTGACCACGCCGCGGCCGGCACGCCCCGCCCGGAGCACCCGGTCGTCTAGGACTTGGCCTCGAGCCAGGTCGCTCCGCTGCCGGTATCTACGGCGAGGGGCGGATCCAACGCGTACGCGGAGCGCATCGACTCGCGCACCAGACGCGTTGCTTCGGCGACCTCGCCGAGAGGTGCCTCGATCAACAGCTCGTCATGGATCTGAAGCACGATCCTGGCGCCGAGGTGCGCGTCGCGCAGGGCCTCGTGCGCCCGGACCATCGCGACCTTGATGATGTCCGCGGCGGTGCCCTGCACAATGGTGTTCACGGCGAGACGCTCACCCAGCTGGCGTTGCTGGCGCGTACGGCCGCCCAGCTCGGGAATCGGTCGACGGCGTCCGAGCAGCGTCGTGACATACCCGTCTTGGCTCGCGGCAGCGATCGTCGCCTCGATGAACGCCTGCACCTGTGGGTAGCGGTCGAGGTAGGTCTCGATGTAGGCCTTCGCGTCCGCGCGAGGGATGCTCAGCTGCTCTGAGAGCCCAAAGTCGCTGATGCCGTAGACGATCCCGAAGTTCACGGCCTTCGCCCGGTCGCGCAGATCGCGGTCGACGTCCTCGAGGGGTACGCCGAATACCTCGCTCGCCGTCGCGCGATGGACGTCGACGCCCGACGCGAAGGCCTGCTTGAGGGCCGGCTCTCCCGAGCAATGCGCAAGAATCCGCAGCTCGACCTGGCTGTAGTCGCAGCTCACCAGCGACCAGCCGTCCTCAGCGACGAACGCGCCGCGGATCTCACGTCCGAGCGGGGTCCGCACGGGGATGTTCTGGAGATTCGGGTCGTGAGACGAGAGGCGGCCCGTCTCGGCCACGGTCTGGGCGAAAGTGGTGTGCAGACGGCCGTCGTCGCCGACCAGGGCCGGGAGGGCCGAGAGGTATGTGCTGTCGAGCTTGGTCAGCTCCCGGTAGGAGCCGATCAGGCCGATGATGGGGTGCTTGGCCTCGAGGCGCCTCAGCACCTGCCGGTCGGTCGAATAGCCGGTCTTCCCTTTCCGAAAGGTCGGGAGCTCGAGCTTCTCGAAGAGAATGCGGCCGAGCTGCTTCGGAGACTCGATGCTGAACTCCTCGCCCGCGTGCTCGTAGATCTGGTCGCGCAGCTCGTCGATGCTGTCGCGCACACGCGCGGCGATCTCTCCCAGGCGATGCACGTCCAGGCGCACCCCGACCGCCTCCATCGACGCCAGGACCTCGACCAAGGGCATCTCGATCTGGCTGAAGAGCGCGACGAGGTCTCGCTCGGCCATCAGGTCCGCTTGCCGCCGGGCGAGCGCTGCCGTGAGCGCCGCCGCTCGGACCACCTCGTCCTGCGTGCCGCTGACGCCGAGCCCCCGCTCCTCGGCGATCTCTTCCAGGGGATAACCGCGGCGCCGGGGTCGTAGCAGGTACGCGGCGACCATGGTGTCGTGCGCCACCTCGAGATCCGCAACGCCGAGGCTCTTGGCATCATGCGCCAGGATCGGGCGTCCCGACAGCGCCCGACGAAGGGCGTCGAAGGCGCCCTCGTCCAGCCCCCCCGCGGCCACCTCTGCGTCGTTCAGCGCGACGGCCCATCGCTCCTCGCCGACGGCAACCGCGACGGGCTCGCTGCTGCCGGCGAGCCGCAGCGCGAGCGCCTCGGGTGCCATCTCGACGACCTCCACCTCCCGGCTGGCGCCGGAAGGCCCCGCGGCGTCCTCGCCGACGCTGCCGAGCTCGTCGAGCCTCCGGATGAGGCTGTCGAACTCGAAGTCTCGGAACACTCCACTGAGCAACCGCAGCCGATCGGCGTCGAACTCCAGCACCCCGGCGTTGTCAAGACCGATCTCGACCGGAGCGTCCCGCACGATGACTGCGAGGTCGCGCGTCATCCGGGCGTCCTCGGCGCTGTTGGTGAGGCTCTCCCTCCGCTTTGGCGACTGCTCCTCGGCGGCCGCCAGCACCGAGTCGAGGTCGCCGTACTTCTCGAGGAGCTGCGCCGCACCCTTCTCCCCGATTCCGGGGACGCCGGGCAAGTTGTCCGAGCTGTCTCCGACCATGCCCCGGAAGTCGGTCATCTGCTCCGGGCCGACCCCGTATCGCTCCCGAACGGCATCGGGCGTGTAGAGCACCGTGTCGGTGACTCCCCGCCCCGTGGCGAGCACGCTGATCCGATCGCTCACCAGCTGCAAGGCGTCGCGATCGCCGGTGAGGATCACGACGTCCTGGCCG